>NZ_CP155618.1:4332500-4521428 GCF_031128465.2 Mariniflexile litorale
GCTAAAATGAAACCAAATGTACCAAAAGATGCCGATGGCAAACCCGTTCACCCCATAAAAGCAGATGCTTTAAAACCTGTAATTACAGAATACAAAAACAAAGGTAACGCCTTTAAAATGGGTATGGTATTCCCTGTATCTACACACAATTATGAAATTAGATATTGGTTAGCAGCAGCAGGAATAAACCCAGGGATGTACACAGCCGATAATGTACAAGGACAAATTGGTGCCGATGTATTGCTATCTGTAACACCGCCACCACAAATGCCAGCAACTCTTGAAGCAGGCACTATTTATGGATACTGCGTGGGCGAACCATGGAACCAACAAGCGGTTTTTAAAGGGATAGGTGTGCCAGTCGTAACAAACTATGATATATGGAAAAACAACCCAGAAAAAGTGTTTGTTATGACTAAAAAGTTTGTTGAAGAAAACCCAAACACAACCATTGCCGTTACCAAAGCCTTGATTCGTGCGGGTAAATGGTTGGACGAACCAAGCAACAGAGCCGAAGCTGTTAAAATATTATCAATGCCTCAATATGTAGGTGCCGATGAAGTGGTATTAGCAAATTCCATGACAGGTACTTTTGAATTCGAAAAAGGTGACAAACGTGAGATGCCAGACTTTAACGTATTCTACAAATACAATGCTACCTATCCTTTTTACTCTGATGGTATTTGGTTCTTAACACAAATGCGTAGATGGGGACAAATTCCTGCTCCAAAACCTGAAGGTTGGTATGCTGAAACCATTAAAAAGATTTACAGACCAGACATCTGGAAAAAAGCAGCCGATTTATTGGTAGCCGAAGGACACATTCCTGCTAGCGATGTACCAAATACAGATGGGTACAAGCCTGCCACAACCGATTTTATTGATGGTACCAAATACGACGCTAAAGACCCCATTGGCTATATCAATAGTTTCTCTATAGGAAATAAGGATAAAAAATAAAAAATACAAAAAAAGTTAGTAATCATGAAGCAAAGCATCACATTAGATAAGATAACCAAGTTTATGGGATTCGAATTTTTAGGAACCTTAAAATTGATATTCACTGGGAAGATTGAAAAAGAAGATTTTAGAAACTTCTTAAGAAAAGTAGTAGTGCCTCTTGCTTCCATGCTTTTATTTATAGGACTATGGCACATGGGTTCTAAAGCACTATACAATACTGAAGCCGCATACAAAATTGAAAAAGCATTAACCGAACAAGGACAGGAAGCAGCTGATGCCATGGAAGCGTGTATAGCATCGGGTGCCGTAAAATGCCAACCAAACACATTACCATCTCCTGCTCAAGTTTGGGGGTCTTTTAACACCTTATTAGACGATCATTTTACTATTAGGGCAGACAAACAAGCTTTCGCTGAAAAAACAGCTGCTTTAAATGCAAAACGAATAGCCGAAGGAAAAGATGCCATTACCTATACAGGAAGACCATCGTTTGTAGACCAAATTTTAACCAGTATTAAAACGGTTTTTGCAGGTTTTCTTTTAGCATTGCTTATTGCGGTTCCCATAGGAATTGTAATAGGGCTAAGCAAAACCTTAAGAAGCTCGGTTAACTGGTTAATTCAAATTTTCAAACCCGTATCGCCCGTAGTTTGGTTGTTATTGGTTTTTATGATTGTAAAAACATTAACCAAAGACTCAAATTCAGATAGTGCTTTCATCATCTCGTTTATTAGTGTTGGCTTATGTTCTATGTGGGCTACGTTGGTAAATACAGCCATGGGGGTATCATCGGTTGATAAAGATTATATAAACGTAGCAAAAGTATTGAAATTAGGCACCTTTCAAAAAGTATTTAAAGTGATATTACCATCGGCTTTACCATTAATTTTTACCGGATTAAGAATTACACTTTCAGTGTCTTGGATGGTGCTTATTGCTATTGAATTATTGGCTCAAAGCCCAGGTTTAGGTTCGTTTGTTTGGGAAGAATTCCAAAATGGTGCTATAGATTCTAACTCAAAAATAATTGTTGCCATGTTTATTATTGGTGGTATTGGGTTTTTGTTGGACAGAATCATGCTAACCGTTCAAAACATGATTTCTTTTAATAAGAATGATGGGATTTGATTTGAAAGTTTCAAAGTCTCAAAGTCTCAAAGACTCAAAGACTCAAAGTTTCAAAGAATGAATAGGTTTTGAATAAAGCGTAAATGAAATTGAAATGTGCGTTAGGGATTACTCATAGTGTTAATTTTAAATTAATGAAATCGTGAATACTTTGTATTTGCAGTGGAAAGCCCACAGCGAGGTACGAGCGAGGACTTGTAACGTAAAGCCCGCCCCTTGTGGTAACGCCCAAAAAAAAGTGGAATTGTTGAATTGTTTAAACGTTTAAACGTTTTGGCGCAACCAACAATTCAACAAATAAACGACTCAACAAATAAACATAGAAAAATGGCATACTTAGAATTAAATAATATTTATAAAACCTACGGAAAAGGCGAACATGCTACCGAGGTACTTTCAAACATTAATTTGTCTATTGAAGAAGGTGAGTTTGTAGCTATTGTTGGATTTACTGGTAGCGGAAAAACGACCTTGGTTAACTTAATAAACGGATTGCTACAACCCACCAGTGGCGAAGTGTTATTTAAAGGCGAACCTGTTGTTGGAACAAGCCATGAGCGTGGGGTTATTTTTCAAAATTACTCTCTGTTGCCTTGGTTAACTGTGGGACAGAATGTATATATGGCCGTGAATGAGGCATTTCCTAAAAAAAGTAAGTCTGAAATAAACGACATTGTTGCTGAATATGTGGAAATGGTAAGCTTATCGCATGCTATTAACAAACGCCCGAAAGAATTATCGGGTGGTATGCGCCAACGTGTTGCGGTGGCGCGCGCTTTAGCCATGAAACCCGAAATGATTATTATGGACGAACCACTTGGCGCTTTAGATGCCCTAACACGTGGTAATTTACAAGATGAAATTTTAAACATTTGGGGAAAAGACAAACGCACTGCCCTATTGATTACCAACGATGTAGATGAAGGTATTTACATGGCAGATCGTATTATTCCACTGCGTCCAGGACCAAATGCCACTTTAGGACCTGAGTTTAAAATTGATATTGACCGCCCACGAGATAAAACGGAACTAAACGATAACCCAAATTTCAAAAAAACAAGAAACGCCATTATTGAGTATTTAATGGATATTGGAAATGAACGGAAATCAGTATCTAAAACAGAGTATGTACTTCCTGAGTTAACCCCAAAAGATTTTGTAAACCGATTTTAATAAGAAAAACCATGAGTATAATAACAGCAAATAGGACAACAACTCTAGATGATAATGGGCTTTTCCCTTCGAATGAGGTGATGTTGGATTTAAAGAACCTTAAGAAAGTATATCCAACACCAAAAGGTGATTATGTAGTTCTGGAAGATTTGAATCTTCAAATAAGAAAGGAAGAGTTCGTTACCATCATTGGACATTCCGGTTGTGGTAAAACAACCATGCTTTCCATGATTGCGGGACTTAATGACATTTCTGGAGGTAATATTTCAGTATTGGGTAAACACATAAAAGGCCCAGGCCCTGATAGAGGTGTTATTTTCCAATCACCCAGTTTAATGCCTTGGATGACGGCACTTCAAAATGTATTACTAGGCGTTAACCAAGTATTTCCAGATGCCACAAAAGCACAACGCAACGATATTGCCAAATACTATTTGCAAAAAGTAGGTTTGGAAGATGCATTTAACAAACGTGCATCCGAGCTATCCCAAGGTATGCAACAACGTGTTGGAATTGCCAGAGCTTTTGCCATAAAACCCAAAGTATTATTGCTTGACGAACCATTTGGGATGCTGGATTCTTTAACACGAGGTGAGCTTCAAGATATCTTAATTGAAATTTGGAACAAAGAAAAAATTACGGCAGTGATGATTACCCATGATGTAGATGAAGCCATCTTTTTAGCAGACCGTGTGGTAATGATGACCAGTGGCCCCAAAGCCAAAATAGGTGATATTTTAAGCATTGATTTTGAACGCCCCAGAACCCGAAAATCTGTACTGGAACACGACGATTATTACAAATACAGAAAGCACCTTATAGATTTTTTAGAACATTAAAAATTACATGAGATATATCATATAACAAAAAAACAGCTACTTATATATTTGAAAAACAAAACATAAGCAGCAAAAACATAATAAATAAAGGACAACCATAACTTAAAAATCAAAAAAAAAAAATGAAAAAACAATATGTAATTCTAGGACTTTTATTAGGCTGCTTACAATTTGCACAGGCACAATTTACATTAGATGGTGAGTTTAGACCAAGAACAGAATATCTGCACGGATTTGGGAATTTAATTCCAGAAGCTAGCGAACCAGACTTTTTTACTGTTACAAGAGCTCGATTGAATGCAGGATATTCTACCGAATCCTATAAAATCTATATGAGTATTCAGGATATTTTACTTTGGGGTGAAAATCCACAAATCGTCCATAGCGATATAAATAATAAATTCGATTTATTTGAAGCTTGGGCAGAATTGCAATTAGGTAAAGGATGGTCTACAAAACTAGGCCGTCAAGTATTATCTTATGATGACCAACGTATCCTAGGAGGTTTAGATTGGGCGCAACAAGGGCGTAACCACGATGCTGCATTAATTAAATATGCTAAAGATGATTTTGCTTTAGATCTTGCTTTGGCTTTCAATCAAGATAATTTGGGAGCTGCTGGTAATTTATATGCTACAACTCCACTTTTTTCATATAAAACTATGCAAATGTTGCATTTAAACAAGAAATTTGGAGACTTTACAGGTAGCCTTTTAGCAATGAATACAGGTTACCAAAATGGTACACCTGGGGTTTCTAATTTACAAACTTTCGGTACACATTTAAACTATAAAAAAGGTGCTTTTGGTGTAACTGCCAATGCCTACATTCAAACAGGAGAAAGACTTGGTGAAATAGATGTAAAAGGTGCATACGATTTAAGTCTTGATTTATCTTATAAAGCTTCTGAAAAAGTAAGCATTGGAGCAGGTGTTGAAGTTATTAGCGGAAATGATGCTGGTGCTGGCGAAACTGGTGCTTTCTTCCCACTTTATGGAACCAACCACAAATTCAATGGTTTAATGGATTATTTCTACGTGGGAAACCATGCCAATACTATTGGTTTAGTTGACATCCATTTGGGTGCAGATTTCAAATTAAGCGAAACATCTAATTTATCTGTAAACATATTAAACTTTAGTGGTGAGCAAGAATTAGCTAGCGGTGAAAAATCGTTAGGAACGGAATTAGATTTGGTTTTCGCTAAGAAATTCAATGGTTACAGTTTAGTATTAGGATATTCTCAAATGTTTGCTGCCGATGGTATGTATGAATTAAAAGGCATAACAAAAGCCGATGCTGCCGATGGTCAAAATTGGGCTTGGGCTATGCTGGTAATAAAACCTAAATTTTTAAACTAAAATCTCAATACATATCTGTACTTCTCTATAAAAGACATATTAAATATAAAATGAATCTCATAGTGTTATGGGGTTCATTTTTTTTTAAGCATTTCAAAAATCGAGTTTAAGGGGCAACCATTCGAAATGAAAGTAAATAATATTATATTTACTCCTTAATTTATTTCATTTGAATTCAAAACAAATTGCAAACGGCATTCTAAGGGCAGTAACCATTATTTTTGGCATTGTTTTGTTATTGTGGTTTTTATATAAAATCCAGTCCGTTATTAGCTATATTGCTATTGCGGCAGTTATTTCTTTAATAGGTAGACCATTAGTACTGTTTTTAGAGCGGCGTTTGAAGTTTAAAAACACAATAGCTGTTATTGTGACCATGGCTATACTTATAGGATTGTTTGTTGGTTTAGCAGCTTTATTTATTCCTTTAATAATGAAGCAAGGGCATAATTTGTCGTTGTTAAATATCAATGAACTTCAAAGTAATATCAAAGATTTGTATATTGAAATCACCAACTATTTTAATATATATCAAATTGATTTAGAGGAGTCCATTAAAGAATCCCACCTCTTATCTAAAATAGACTACGCACTTATACCTAACTTTTTAAACTCTATAATTAGCGGTTTGGGCAGTTTTAGCATTGGGCTTTTTTCGGTGCTATTTATTTCCTTTTTCTTTTTAAAAGACAGTCGTTTATTTGAAAATGGCGTGCTTACATTTATACCGGATAGTAAAGAGCTTCATTGGAAAAATTCTTCAACAAAAATTAAAGATTTACTCTCCCGATATTTTGTGGGTCTTATTTTTCAAATACTCATCCTATTCCTTATTTATACCATCGGGTTGCTCTTTATAGGTGTAGAAAATGCGATTGTTATTGCATTCTTATGTGCGCTACTTAACCTTGTACCTTATGTAGGGCCACTGGTTGGTGCTTTTTTAATGTTAGCACTTACCATGACAAGTAACCTAAACGAAAGTTTTAGTGGTGTTATTTTACCTAAAACATTTTGGGTATTTGTTGTTTTTATTATTGGACAATTGATTGATAATTTTTTAAGTCAACCTATCATTTTTTCAAAAAGTGTAAAATCACATCCGTTAGAAATATTTTTAGTGATTTTAATTACAGGCATATTATTTGGCGTTATTGGATTAATACTTGCAGTACCTGTATACACAGCCATAAAAGTTATTTTAAAAGAGTTTCTATCTGAAAACAAAATTGTAAAAAAACTGACTAAAGATTTATAACTCCTTTTGAATACATATATTTTAAATACTGAAATTCAAGAATTTATTGATAAAAACTTAAATTCTGATATTGCTTCTTTATTGCTAAAAGGAACCAACTTCCCCTCTATTGAAACTAAAGAAATTATTGAACAAATTGAAGCCAAAAAGCGTTGTGAAAAGAAACTATCAACTTGGTTTGAATGTAAAAACATATACTACCCTAACAAATTAAACATTGAGCAAACTTCCTCTGAAATAACAGCTCAATATAAATCAAGCCTCATGAATGGCGAATCCATCATCGACTTAACAGGGGGTTTTGGTGTAGATTGCTATTATTTTTCAAACGTTTTTAAAAAGGTTGTACACTGTGAAATTAACGAAGATCTTTCTAAAATAGTAACACACAATTACAAACAATTAGCGATTCAAAATATAAACACAGAAGCTATAGACGGTATTAACTATTTAAAAAACAGCGACAAAATATGTGATTGGATTTATATAGACCCTTCTCGAAGACATGATAGTAAAGGCAAAGTCTTTTTTCTAAATGATTGTTTACCCAACGTGCCAGAGCATCTCGATTTATTATTCAAACATTCAAAAAACATTTTAATTAAAACATCGCCCCTCCTCGATTTATCGGTTGGTATTAACGAGCTAAAACATGTTAAAACCATTCATGTAGTAGCAGTAAATAATGAGGTTAAAGAATTACTTTGGGTTTTAGAAAACGGATTTACAGAAGGTATTTCAATTAAAACCATCAACCTTAAAAAAAACACAAATGAAGTTTTTAATTTTTCTATAGAAAGCGAAAAAACAACAACTTCTTTATATAGCAAACCACTCACCTATTTATACGAACCCAACAGTGCCATTTTAAAAGCTGGCGGCTTCGAGTCTATTAGTAACCAATTGCATGTTTTTAAGCTTCACAAACATTCACATTTATACACAAGTAATAGCTTAATAGATTTTCCTGGAAGGTGTTTTAAAATTGAACAAACACTACTTTATAATAAAAAAACTATAAAAAAGTTAGGCATAAATAAAGCCAATATTACCACGCGAAACTTTCCCGAAACGGTAGAACAACTCCGAAAAAAATTCAATATTAAAGATGGTGGCGATTGGTATTTGTTTTTTACTACCAACATGGAAGATAACAACCTAATGGTGCTAACAAAAAAAGCAGATTCATTTAACTAAATATCAAGACAATCTAACCGCTCTATAAAAAATGTTTTATACGTTATATCAGTAATATGACGTGTTTCCTTAGTCCCTTTAAGATATATTGATTGTATCGACGCCCTTTTTAAACTTCGTATTTGCGAATTAGACAAATTACCTCTAAAACTAAACTCACCACAATCCATATCCCAAGAATGATAAAACGTTATGGTTTGATTATTTTCAAGAATTACTTTTACCGAAGATCTGTTACTAGGTAAATAACTTGCACACCCTAAATCTTCAGACAAATTAAAAAACACGTTGGTGCTTCTGCCTCTTTTAAACAATTCAATAGTTAAATCTTTATTAAGTATATAAGGAATCGTTCTAACAATTTTTATTCTATCAATAGTATCATATTCATTCATAGAATAATCGCAAGTACTTAACACATCCTTTTTTTCTAATAATTCTTCCTTATTTAATTTTTCTTCAACTTTATTCGGAACTGCTTTAATTTCTACTTGCTTATTTTCTTCTATTTTAATATTTACAATAGAATCTAATCGCCTCTTTTCAACAAGCTCGAGGGCTTTTATTCTTTCAAATTCTTTTAGCTCTAAGCGCTTCTGTTCCTCTTCTCCTTCCTTTATAATAATCTGTACATCTGCCTTTCTCTTTTTTTCTTCAGTCATTATTCTCAATCTTTCACTATCCTGAAAATCATAATACAAATCCATGACGGCTTCATTTACAACTAAATATTGAGAATCTACAAACCCTACCAAATCGTTATATTTAACTTTATAAATTTCTTTTCCAAAGTAACCTACTACTACACAAGCATCACCACTTTTAAAGTCTGTTAAAACATCAGAAGAATTATTTAAACTTCTATACAAACTACCCTCTTGTGAGAACTCACTAACTATGTTTGCTTCTTGGGAAGACGCATTTATCGCTAAGCTTAAAAAAATTAAGGCTATATATTTAGTCATAATTATTCTATTAAAAGAATGTCTAATTGAGGAAAGCAATATTTTCAATTCGAAGGTATGAAAAACAAAAAAGCTTCACTAATTATTAAGGAAGCTTTTTTTGAGCTAAATAAACCTTAGTTTAAATTAAATAGTAATCTTTTTCTACTATCCAAATCTTACTGGATTTAAATGTATATCACCTAATTTAACGTGAGTTGGATGTAACTTTAATTCAATTCTTTGTAGTCTATCTATATTGATGTTTGGTTTAGTAAGATTAATGAAATAATTCCAGATATTAAGATTAGTTATAAAATTATAAAAACACCAGTGTCTTGTATGCTCAATCTGATATTCGTTTTTAATATATTATTCACACTTTCGATTTGTTTTAGAATTCTACAAAACTATTATATATACTTCAACCAAACCAATAGAAACAATAACGAAATAACCACTTGACATTAAATATTGAATCCCCGAGGTTGCCCGAGGATTCAATAAAAAATTCTTTTTTTAACTTGATAAAAACCTTAAGGTTTCTAATTTTTCTATAAAACACGAATGTAAAATCAATAAATAAACCAATTAAAAAGGCTTATTTTATAAAAAACTATCCTTTATGTTCGTTTTGCTTTTTTTGCAAGTTTAGCTGCTTTCTTTTCTTTTGGAGTTAAAAGAGGTTCCTTCTTAACAGTTTTCTTTGCGTCTTGAGATTTTGCCATAGTAAGTAAATTTAATTAAACAATGTGTTAAATTATTTCCTATGCAAGATACAAAAACCGTCCAAATGAATCCAATAAAGAAGTAAAAATTAGTTTAATTTAAAAGCCTTATTTTATTAAATTTACATTCTAAATTATAACTAAATTAAACATTATGAAAATTCTGGCTATCGGAAAAAACTACGTAAATAATAAAGAAGAAATCATTGACAATAAAACAGGAAATCAAATTATATTTTCTAAGCCAGAATCGAGTCTTGTAAGAGACAATAAAGATGTGGTTTATCCTAGCTTTACCAATCAATTAAATTATGAAATTGAGTTGGTAATTAAAATTGGAAAAAAAGGTAAAGACATTCGTTTAGAAGATGCTGCTTCTTACATTTCAGAAATTGGTGTTGGTATCGATTATACCGCTAAAGATGTTTTTAATGCTTGTAGAGAAACCAAGGGGCCTTGGGATTTAGGTAAAGGTTTTGATGGTGCTGCGCCTATTTCTAAATTCAAACCCGTATCTAATTTTCCTAAATTGAACGATATTAATTTCAATTTAGTAATAAATGGAGATGAAAAACAAGTTGGAAACACCGCGTTAATGATTTACACATTCAGCGATATTATAGCCTTTATTTCCAAATACATGACTTTAGAACCTGATGATTTAATATTTACAGGAACGCCTGCCGTAGGTGCAGGTGAAATTTTTAAAGGAGACCATCTGCAATGTTTTATTGAAGGAGAATTGCTTTTAGATTTTAAAATGATATAATTCTTGTTTTAAAATAAATAAGAATTATAAATTTACTGAATGAAAAATTCTATTGCAGAACGTGTTTACGACTTCTTAAAAAATTATCCACCTTTTAATATTTTAAAAGATCGTGATTTGTTGGAAATATCTAAACAAGTGTCCATTATTTATTTAGAAAAAGGCGATACACTGTTTAAAAAAGGCGACACTTTTAACGAGCACTTCTATATGGTTCGAAACGGTGCTATCACTTCTTTTCACACGAATACGAATAATGTACAAGAAATTGTAAACATAAGCGATGCGGGCGATATCTTTGGCGTACGTCCACTCATTGCCAAAGAAGATTACAAACTTACCGCAACGGCTAATGAAGAATCCATTGTGTATGCTATTCCTATAGACACCTTTCAAGTCGTTACAAATAACAATGCTAAGGTTTATAAATTTTTAATTACAGCCTTCGCAACAAATGCTTACGATCCCTATACTGCCGAAGAAACGGGTAAAATATTTGCTGATTATTTACCGAGTACTTCACAGGATGTTGTAAGTTTTCAAACAGCTAATTACACTAAAAACCCCATTACATGCGATTTTAATGCGTCGTTAAAAGAGGCTGCCATTAAAATGAGTAGACACAAAATTGGCTGTATCATTGTTGTGGATAGTAATACAAATCCTGTTGGCATTATTACAAACAGCGACATTAAAAACAAAGTTGCCACGGGTTTATTTCCTATTGAAACGCCTGTTACCAATATAATGAGTTCGCCTGTTATCACAAATAAAAAAGATTTAACAGTAGCCGATGGTCAATTACAAATGATAAAACATAGCATTGGACATTTATGTATTACCAAAGATGGTACGGTAAATTCTAAGCTTATTGGTGTGTTAACCCACCACGATGTTTTAGTTACTTTAGGTAACAATCCATCGGTGATATTAAAAGAAATAAAACGTGCCCGACGTACCAAAAAATTAAGAACTGCTAGACTAAAAGCCAATACACTATTAAAAAGTTATTTAGAACAAAATATTCCCGTATCGCATATCATTAAAATCATTTCCCAAATTAATGATGCTGTTACTGTTCGTGCTATAGAATTGGCTTTAAAGAAAATGCCAGCACCACCTCCAGTCGCATTCTCTTGGTTGTCACTAGGCAGTCAAGGCAGAAAGGAACAATTGCTATTTACTGATCAAGATAATGCTATTGTTTTTCAGGATGTTGAAAAAGATAAATATGAAGAAACGCAATCTTATTTTTTAGAATTAGCCAAACTGGTTACCAAGTCATTAAACAAAATTGGATTTGAATATTGTGAAGCCGATATGATGGCACGTAATGCTGAGTGGTGCAAATCTATTACCGATTGGAAATTACAATTTGAAAATTGGATTTTAAATCCAGACGAAAAAGCCATTTTATTATCGTCTATCTTTTTTGATTATAGTTCTGTATATGGTGAAAAAAATCTGGTTGATGAATTATCCGATTCTATTTATGAGTCACTAAGCAAAACATCCTTATTTTTTAAGTTTTTAGGTAGAAATGCACTTAAAAACCCACCGCCACTTGGTTTTTTTAAACAATTTCTAGTAGAAGAAAATGGCGAACAAAAAGACCTTTTCAATATAAAAAGCAGAGCCTTAATGCCATTAATTGATGCCGCCAGATTGCTTACTCTAAGTAACAACATAAAAGGGATTAACAACACTTCGGAACGTTTTGAAAAGTTGGCAGAAATTGAACCCAATAACAAAGAGCTCTACCAATCATGTTCGTATGCCTTTAAAGCACTTTCAAAATTTAAAAGCAAACAGGGTTTATTACATAATAATTCCGGTCGATTTATTGAATTAGAAACACTTACTAAAGAAGAAAAATTAAAATTAAGACGTTGCTTTAAGCCTATTCAAGAAATTCAAGAAGCTTTAAAAATGAGATTCGATTTAAAAAACTTTATATAATTATATTAACCATTTAAAAATAATAGATATAACAAATGAATTTTGATTGGTTATTTAAGAAAAACCAAAAAAATCCTGATTTTTGGCAGGCATATCTCGATACGTTCAATAAAAAGAAAAGGAAAGATACTTCTATTGCAAACACCCGTTTTATAGCTTTTGATACTGAAACCACAGGATTTGATAAAAAAGAAGACCGTATTTTATCTATTGGAGCTGTTTCATTTGTTGGGAAAACCATTCAGGTAAAGAATAGTTTGGAGTTATATTTAGATCAGGATGTTTTTAGACCAGAAACTGTTAAAATTCATGGGTTAATGAAATCGGGCTCTCCAGATAAAGTATCGGAATTAGAAGCTATAAAAATCTTTTTAGCTTATATTAAAAATGCGGTTTTAATAGCACACCATGCCAATTTTGATAAAAATATGGTAAACGAAATGCTTGCAAGACATGATTTAGGAAAACTAAAAAACAAGTTTATTGATACTGGTGTTTTGTACAAAAAATCACTTCACATAATTTACAGACAAAAAGAAAAAATATACACTCTAGATGAATTAGGAAAAGAATTAAACGTCCCAATGGTAGATAGACATACAGCTACTGGAGATGCTTTAATAACTGCTCTAGTATTTTTAAAAATTACAGGACGTTTAGACAAACGTAAAAACCTAGATTGGGGTTATTTATTAGATGGATAATCTCAAAAAAACCACAAATACACTTATATCAAGTTTAGTGTATTTGCGGTGAATTTTTTAATTTACATTAAAGAGCATTATCCATAATATCCTGCACCACTTCTGGGTTTAACAAGGTGCTTGTATCACCTAAATTTGAGGTGTCTTTACTTGCTATTTTACGTAAAATACGACGCATGATTTTTCCTGAACGTGTTTTAGGTAAACCTTGTGTAAATTGAATTTTATCAAGTTTTGCTATAGGTCCAATTTTATCGGAAATAAGTTGATTTATTTCTTTTCGTAAATTATTTTGGTCTCTCGACTCGCCCGTATCTTTAAGCGTTACATAACCATATAAAGCACTTCCTTTAATATCATGTGGAAAACCTACAATAGCTGATTCAGCTACTGCTGGGTGTTCATTAATGGCATCTTCAATAGGTGCTGTTCCTAAATTATGCCCAGACACAATAATAACATCGTCTACCCTACCCGTGATACGGTAATACCCCACTTCATCTCGCAAGGCACCATCACCTGTAAAATATTTATTTTCATAAGCAGAAAAATAGGTTTCTCTATAACGTTCATGATTTCCCCAAATCGTACGAGCTATAGAGGGCCAAGGAAATTTGATACACAAACGTCCTTCTACTTGATTGCCTTTAAGTTCACTACCATGTTCATCCATTAGTACAGGTTGTATACCTATAAAAGGCAAAGTCGCATAAGTTGGTTTTGTTGGAGTAACATAGGGTATGGGTGTTATCATGATACCTCCAGTTTCAGTTTGCCACCAAGAGTCTACAATAGGGCTTTTGTTTTTCCCCACCACATCGTTATACCAATGCCATGCTTCTTCGTTGATAGGTTCACCAACACTTCCTAATACTTTTAAAGATGATAAATTATATTTTTCAACCAACTCGACACCTTGTTTTGCCAAAGCACGAATAGCGGTTGGTGCCGTATAAAACTGTGTCACTTTATGTTTTTCCACTATTTCCCAAAAACGTCCAAAATCTGGATAACTAGGTACACCTTCGAACATAACCGTAGTCGCTCCATTCGCTAGCGGTCCGTAAACAATGTAGCTGTGTCCAGTAATCCAACCAATATCAGCCGTACACCAATACACATCATTTTCACGATACTGAAACACATTCTTAAAAGTATAAGCAGTATAAACCATATAACCTGCCGTGGTATGCACCATGCCTTTTGGCAACCCTGTTGATCCTGAGGTATATAATATAAATAAAGGATCTTCTGCATCCATTATTTCGGCTTTACAGTCTGTTGAAGCTGCATCTAAAAGTGGTTGTAACCATAAATCGCGCCCCTCTTTCATTGTTACTTCAGAATTAGTGCGTTTTGTAACTAACACCCTTTTTACACCTGGACATTGATCTAAAGCTTCATCTACAATCCCTTTTAAATCGATTGATTTAGCGCCTCGATAAGATCCATCGGCTGTAATAACCATTTTACAATCACTATCATTAATTCGTGTTGCTAATGCTGTTGAAGAAAATCCAGCAAATACCACTGAATGAATGGCTCCTATGCGTGCACAGGCTAAGAGTGAAATAGCAAGTTCTGGAATCATGGGTACATAAATACACACTCGATCACCTTTTTGTATACCTTGCGCTTTCAATACGTTAGCAAACTGATTAACCCGTTTGTACAACTCACTGTAAGTAATATGCTCTGATGGCTCATCTGGATTATTGGGTTCGAACAAAATTGCGGTTTTATCACCACGGGTTGCTAAATGCCTATCAATACAGTTTTCGGTAATATTAAGCTTCGCCCCTTCAAACCATTTTACTTCAGGTTTAGTGAAATCCCAACTTAATACATGGTCCCATTTTTTGCGCCATACAAAATGTTCTTCAGCTACTTCTTCCCAAAAATTTTCGGGCTCTCTAATGGATTTTCTATAAACTTGATAATATTCTTCTAAATGTTTTATGTGGTAATTACTCATTTTTTTTATGTTGTTGTTTTGTTTGTCGTTAAATTATTTGTCGTTAAGTTGTAAATCAACTAAACAACTCCACAACATCCGACTTAACTTTATAATTCTAAATTGTTAATTGTTAATTGTTAATTGTTAATTGAAATTAATGTCCTGTTGCTTCCCCTGCACCGTTTGGTATACGTATGTTTTCAACAATATCTTGTACATCTTGTGGAGGTTCTGGTGTGAACTTCATAATAACAATAGATACTATAAAGTTAATAATCATAGCGATAGTACCAAAGCCTTCAGGCGAAATTCCGAACCACCAATCTGCTTTTCCGCCGCCACCAAACCAGTCGAACTTAAATTTAAGCATATAAAAAAGCATAGACAAGATACCTACAACCATACCGGCAATAGCACCTTCTTTATTCATCTTCTTATAAAAAATCCCTAAAATAATAGCTGGAAAAAAGGAAGCTGCGGCTAAACCAAATGCTAAAGCAACTGTTGCTGCCACAAATCCTGGAGGATTAATTCCAAAATAACCTGCTACACAAACTGCTACTACTGCCGCTAAACGCGCTGCAATTAATTCCCCTTTTTCTGAAATATTTGGATTGATCATTTTCTTTATTAAATCATGAGAAACGGATGATGAAATAACCAATAATAAACCTGCTGCCGTTGATAATGCAGCTGCTAATGCACCAGCCGCGACTAAAGCAATAACCCAGTCTGGTAATTGTGCAATCTCAGGATTGGCTAGTACCATAATATCATTATCTACTATCAATTCGTTTTTAATAGGATCTGCTAGATATTGGATATGACCATCGTTATTCTTATCATCAAACACAATTAAACCTGTAGTTTCCCACTTTTTGAACCACTCTGGCATTGTAGCGTACGATTGGTTAGATACCGTTTCGATCAAATTCGTTCTTGCAAAAACAGAAACTGCTGGAGCTACCGTATATAAAAGAGCAATTAATAACAAAGCTAATCCTGCCGATTTACGAGCATCTTTAACACGCTTTACTGTAAAGAAGCGAACAATAACATGTGGCAAACCTGCGGTACCAACCATTAATGCTAAAGTGATAGCAAATACATCAATCATTGATTTGGAGCCTTCAGTATATTCTGCAAAACCAAGATCTGTACTTAATCCATCTAATTTATCTAGTAAATAGGTTCCAGAACCATCTGCCAACTTACTACCAAAACCTAATTGCGGAATGGGGTTCCCCGTCATTTGAATCGATATAAAAATAGCAGGCACCATAAATGCAAAAATAAGCACACAATATTGAGCTACCTGCGTATAGGTTATTCCTTTCATACCTCCTAATACAGCATAAAACAAGACGATTATCATACCAATAATAACCCCTGTATTAATATCCACTTCTAAAAACCGAGAAAATACTAAACCTACACCACGCATTTGACCCGCTACATACGTAAATGATACTATAAGCGCACAAAAAACGCCTACTAAACGAGCCGTATTAGAGTAATACCTATCACCAATAAAATCTGGCACTGTAAATTTTCCGAATTTACGCAAATAAGGTGCTAATAATAAAGCTAATAGCACATATCCACCAGTCCATCCCATTAAATACACAGCACCATCATAACCTGCAAACGAAATAATACCTGCCATAGATATAAAGGAAGCGGCACTCATCCAATCGGCTGCAGTTGCCATACCATTGGCTAAAGGTGACACCCCTCCACCTGCAACATAAAACTCTTTGGTGGAACCTGCTCTAGACCAAATGGCAATACCAATATAAAGTGTGAATGTAATACCTACTATAATGTAGGTCCAATTTTGGACGCCCAAGCCTGCAGTTAAAAATAAACTATTCATCATAACCATATTTTTTATCAAGTTTATTCATAAGACGAACATACACAAATATGAGTACAACAAACACGTAAATAGACCCTTGTTGAGCAAACCAAAAACCTAATTTAAAACCTCCTATTCGTATGTTATTTAGTGTGTCTTTAAGTAAGATACCAGCACCAAAAGACACCACAAACCAAACGGCTAATAGTATAAAGAGGTACCTAATATTTTCTTTCCAATAGGCCTTTGCATTGTTTTTTGACATGTTTTATTTTATTTAGTTGGTTAATATTTAAGTTTAATTTATTCTAATGAATTGTTTGGATAAAATCTTCAATATTAAAAAAATTTCTCTCAAATAAATGATCTTTTATAAGTTATTCCATCCTGTACTTTACTGTTATCCTAACATTTAAAAAATAAGCTTTCATTATTCCTTAATTTAAAATAAAGGCTACGTCAAGACATGACTGCTAATATAAGACTTACTTATAAATCTATATATAATTATCCTTTTTATCTGAATGGAGTAAAAATACAAACGCATCGATAATATAAATAAGAGTTCATTACATCAGATTTTCAAAGCATTACATACCCCATTTAAAATATCTTTATATAATTACATAAATATTAACTGAGCTTTACTTGGTTTTAATTTTTAGAAGTATATTTACCCTAATCAAATTAAATTTAGGATTGCAAACTAATCGCTTATATTTTATTGATGCTGTTCGAGCATTTGCCATTTTAATGATGCTTCAAGGGCATTTTATTGATACCCTCTTAGATCCACTTTACAGAAATTCCATTTACCCCGCTTATAATGTATGGTCGTATTTTAGAGGTATAACGGCTCCTACTTTTTTTACTATTTCTGGATTGGTTTTTACTTATTTATTATTGCGCGCCAATGCCAAAGGCGACGATAAAAAACGAATGAAAAAAGGCATATTTAGGGGGCTTTTATTATTAGGAATTGGTTATAGTTTGCGTGTTAATTTAGTAAGCTGGTTTACTGGTTATTTTAGTCCGTACTTCCTAGTCATAGACGTGCTACAATGTATCGGTTTATCACTTATACTTTTAGTAATACTTTATTATATATTTAAAAACCATAGCTATATTTTTTCCATTGTACTTTTTTGCATAGCTTGTGCCATCTTTGTTTCGGAGCCTTTATATAGAAATTTAGTAATAGATGATGTTCCGCTAGTTTTTGCAAATTACATGACTAAAGTTAATGGTTCTGTATTTACTATATTACCTTGGTTTGGATATTCAGCAAGTGGAGCTTTTTTATCTACCGTATTTTTTAGACATTCACACCGCAGTCGTTTTAAACAATTTACCATTGCTACGTTTTTTATTGTAGGCTTATTTTTAATTTATTATTCAACCGAATTTCTTTTTTATCTTCATAAAGTAACAGGCTATGAACTGTTATATAGAAGTGCCGATTACAATTACTTGTTTATAAGAATGGGTAATGTTTTAATCCTTTTTGGATTGTTTTATACTTTTGAACGCTATTTAAAACAATCCATTATTTCTCGAATAGGAGAAAAAACATTGTCTATGTATGTTATTCATTTTATTCTTCTTTACGGAAGTTTTACTGGTTATGGATTAAAAAAGTTCTACAACCAATCTTTAAGCCCATGGGAAGCTATTTTTGGCGCCGCTATGTTTGTGATAGTAGTTTGCCTAATATCATTTTACTACGCCAAAACCAATCACTTTGTTTATAATTTAGCCAGAAAATTCACTAGTTTATTTAAAAGGAAACAACATGGCATTTGATGCTTTTTTAGCCGATAGAATACGTCAACAATTAAAAGAAAAACACATCTATTTTAGTGAATTAGGCATAATGGGTGGTTTATGTTTTAAAGTAGATAACAAGATGCTTTGTGGCATCCACTTCGATAAAAAATTTGGCAACAACTTACTCATGGCACGTGTGGGTGAAGCGGTTTATGAATCGGAACTAGAAAAACCAAATTGCTTACCTATGGATTTTACGGGTCGCCCCATGAAAGGTTATATTTTTGTAACTCCTGATGGTTTTGATGCTGATGACGACTTATCTTATTGGCTCGATTTATGCTTAGCTTTTAACCCATTAGCGAAGGCTAGCAAACCAAAAAAGAAAATAAAATAAATTCCTTTTTTGGTTTATAAAACTTAACTTCGCTTTTCTGTGAGTTTTTAAAACACTTTTTGCGACTCACAGTTACACACAATATTAAAATACATGGACACAAATATAAATTTAGCAGTACTTATTGATGGTGATAACATCCCGTCGGCACACGTAAAAGAAATGATGGAAGAAATTGCTAAATACGGCAACCCAACCATCAAGCGTATTTATGGTGATTGGACCAAACCACACCTTTCAAAATGGAAAAACCTTTTGCTTGAAAATGCCATCACACCTATACAACAATACGGTTACACTACAGGGAAAAATGCTACCGATTCTGCCATGATTATTGATGCTATGGACGTGTTGTATTCAGGAAAAGTGAATGGTTTTTGTTTGGTATCGAGCGATAGTGATTTTACACGATTGGCCGTTAGACTTCGAGAAGCAGGTATGCAAGTTATCGGTATTGGCGAAAAGAAAACACCAAACCCGTTTATTGTGGCTTGCGATAAATTTATTTATATAGAAATACTAAAAAACAAAGCGGATAGAGAAGATAAAGATGTTGATGCTGTTAAAGATAGCGTAGATAAAATCACCCAAAAAGATATTGAACTTATTAAAACTACTATTGCCGATGTATCCGACGATGATGGGTGGGCATTTCTAGGTGATGTTGGTAGTTTACTACAAAAAAAACAGCCAAATTTCGATTCCAGAAATTTCGGTTTTGATAAACTTACCCCTTTAATAAAATCAATTGATATTTTTGAATTAGAACAACGCGAAAACCCCAAAAGCCGCCATAAGCTTATTTTTGTACGTATTAAAGCGAAATCCGTTCCAGTTAAAAAGAAGCGACGTTAAAACTGATTTTCATTAATCTGGACTTGTTTCAGATTCTCATATAAAACTTCCTAAATTATTGAAGATGCTATTCTGAAATAATTCTAGAATGATAGCTTATGTTTATAACTTTTTGTTGTAAACCTAATATTACATATTGGTTTTCTTATTTTAAAAAACTAACTTCGCTTATAGGTGTAATTGAATGAAATGAGAATAGACAAAATTAAATTTAACATAAAAAAAGCTGAAGCTGCTAGGGACAATATATCAAATATAGACTTAAAACCCTTTATGGATAATTACTGCTTATCCTTGGATCAAATTATAACCACACTAGCCATTCCATATTTGTTTATGACAGTTGGATACCAACAAGGTATGCTTAAGTGCTTGCCTTATTCGACAGGTTTAAATGAAATTGAAAAGTTAGATGGATACAAGGAAAAAGACCCGAAAAAACATGCTGAAGCAATTATAAAGCACTTTGAAAACAAAGTAAAGGAAAGTAGTTCTCAGTCCTCTGCATTAGCAGAAGAAGAAATAAACAAATTGTTGGAAAATACTCCACCTTTAGTTGATGCTTACAGAACATTAGGGTTAAATACTCTTGTAAATTCATGGACAATTTTTGAAGCATTTTCAAAAGACCTTTGGAAATACGTATTAAACAAGCAACCACAAAAATTTATAAATAATTTATTAAAGTCTAATAACAGATTTTTAAATGAAATTGAAGGAATTAACGGAAAGCAGATTTCAATAAGTCTTTTATCAAAATTCAATTTTGATTTATCGAATAATTTAGGAGATATTCTTGCCCCTAAATATGATTTCACAAGTGCCAGTGGAATAAAAACTGCTTATATAGATTTACTTAACTTAGAGAAAATAGAATTAGCTTTTCTAAATGATAAACAAATAAGCCAACTTGAAATTACTCGACATTTGATTGTACACAATGCTGGAATAATTGATGAGGATTATTTGAGACGTACAACATATAAAAATGAAAAACTCAATGGTGAGATTACAATTAGTCATAAAGATGCTAGTACCATGATAAATGCAAGTGTAGAATCAGTAATAGAATTAATATCTTTAATAGACAAAAAAACAAAAGCCGTTAACAAAACCTAAACTCTTTTAAAACGTTTTTGTATATCACTCACATCAACATTTATAAAAGTCTAAACTATAATGTTTTCTTAGTCATGTCGAAATGAGACACGATTGAGACATCACATAATACTTGGTAGAACATAAATTATGCGATTTCTCGTAGCGTCGAAATGACTGAGAAGTTCATAAAAGTCCTATTTTTTCAAATAAGCCAAAACATTCGTTTCAATACGTTTTTGTATATCGCTTACATCACCTTTAACAAAAGTTTCGCCTGTAATGTTTTCGTAAAGTTCTATATAGCGTTCGCTCACGGTTTCAATATAGTCGTCACTCATAACAGGTACGGTTTGCCCCTCTAAACCTTGAAAGTTATTAGCAATAAGCCATTGGCGTACAAACTCTTTACTTAGTTGTTTTTGTGCTTCGCCTTTAGCTTGTCTGTCCTCATAACCATCCGCATAAAAATACCGTGAAGAGTCTGGGGTGTGTATTTCATCAATCAACACAATTTGTCCCTCTTTGGTTTTTCCAAATTCGTATTTAGTATCAACCAAAATCAAACCACGGCTTGCCGCTATTTCAGTACCTCTATTGAATAATTTACGGGTGTAATCTTCCAATACCAAATAATCGGCTTCACTAACAATACCGCGTTTTAAAATATCTTCTCTAGAAATATCTTCATCGTGGTCGCCCATTTCAGCTTTAGTAGCTGGTGTTAAAATAGGCTCTGGAAACTTATCGTTTTCTTTCATCCCTTCCGGCATAGCCACACCACAAAGCATGCGTTTTCCCGCTTTATACTCGCGTGCTGCATGTCCACTCATATATCCACGAATAACCATTTCCACCTTAAAAGGTTCGCATAAATGCCCAACAGCCACATTCGGGTCTGGTGTTGCTGTTAACCAATTGGGTACAATATCTTGAGTAGCCGCCATCATTTTGGTAGCTATTTGGTTTAATATTTGCCCTTTGTACGGAATACCTTTTGGCATCACCACGTCGAAAGCCGACAAGCGGTCCGTAGCAATCATAACCAATTGCTCGTCGTTAATATTATAAACTTCTCTAACTTTTCCATGGTAAACAGATTTTTGCTCTGGAAAATTGAAATTGGTACTTGTAATTGTATTCATTAAAGGCTGTGTGTTGTTTGTCTTGCAAATGTAATTTGTTTAGTAATGCCAAACAATAAGTAAATAAAAAAAGGAGCATAAACATGTTCCTTTTTTTATTCTTATAAATTTAATATTGATCTATTTAAATCGAATATTGTAAGTAACACCTACACCAACGTTTTGTAAATCGACATCGTTTTCAGCAAATGTGTTTTGATAAAAACCGTAAATATTCCAATCGCGGTTATGGTAACCAATTTGTGGGTTTACGTATAACCCACCGTCGTTATTATCAATATTAGTTAAAAAACCATACCCAACATCAGTCCCTATAAACAATCCATTAGGTGTAAAGTAATAACGCGCAAACCCTGCTACAGGAACGACTCCAAAATCTTCAAAATCATCTTTTGCAAAATAATGACTATAACCAGAAGCGACACCAATGGCGAAATTTGGGTTAAATAAATACTGGCCTCTCAAATCTACACCTAAATTAAATGATGATAGATCGCTGGCATCGCCTACTGGAATTCCAGCAGTTAATCCTGCTTTTAACCATGAGTTGTTTGGCGTAATATCAATTTCTGTTTGTTGTGCAAAAATTGAGCTTGATCCTATTAGTCCTATTCCAATAATTAAAAATAATTTTTTCATAATGTTCTTTTTTTTTTAATATTTATACTGCAAATCTCGACAACATATCCCTAGAAAATTTACACGATTATGAATAAAGTTTATAGAATTAAAAGAACCCTTTTCCAATAAAACACCTAATGTATTGATTGCCTGATACAAGAGGATTATGCAAAAAAAAGCCAATTACATTTATAATTGGCTTTTGAATAAATTTTATGCTTTTTTAATTAATCTACGTGCTCGATGCTTTTATAAGCTTCAATAACCTTTTTAACTAAACGATGACGGATAACATCTTTATCATCTAAAAAGATCATACCAACACCTTCCACATTCTTTAATATTAACAAGGCTTCCTTCAAACCAGAAATAGTACGTCTAGGCAAATCTATTTGTCCAGGATCTCCTGTTAATAAAAATTTGGCGTTTTTACCCATACGGGTTAAAAACATTTTCATTTGATTGTGTGTGGTATTTTGGCCTTCATCTAAAATGACAAAGGCATTATCAAGTGTACGTCCTCTCATAAATGCCAAAGGCGCAATTTGTATGGTACCATTTTCTATATACAAAGCTAGTTTTTCAGCAGGTATCATATCTCGCAATGCATCATATAAAGGCTGCATGTATGGATCTAACTTTTCTTTTAAATCGCCTGGTAAAAAACCGAGGTTCTCCCCTGCTTCAACTGCTGGACGTGTTAAAATAATACGCTTTACCTCTTTATTTTTAAGAGCCTGTACCGCCAAAGCGACGCCCGTATAGGTTTTTCCCGTTCCAGCGGGTCCGATAGCAAAAACCATATCGTTGTTACGCATGCTTTCTACCAATTTACGTTGGTTTGCTGTTTGTGCTTTAATAAGTTTACCACCAACACCGTGTACCAAAACTTCACCGCTAAATTCGGACGTAGAATAGTCGTCGCTACTTTGACTTGTTAACACACGCTCTATAACGTTTTCATCAAGCTTATTGTATTTGGCAAAGTGAGTTAAAAGCATTTTCATACGACGATCAAATTCTTCTAACAATTCATCGTCTCCTAAGGCTTTAATTTTATTGCCTCTTGCTACAATTTTAAGTTTTGGGAAGTACTTTTTTAAAAGTTCAATATTTGCATTTTGGGCTCCAAAAAATTCTTTTGGAGTAATTTCTTCAAGTTCGATAATAATTTCGTTCAAAGGCTTATGATTTGTTTAAAAATTCCTTCTAAGATTACGGATGATATGGTTAACTCAGACGAAATGATTTATTAGTTTTATTCCGTTATTTTTATTTTAAGAAATATGACTTTAACCTGTATTTTTAGTGTTAAACATAAAAATGAAAACAAAAAAATTATGTAGGTTTGTTACATCTCTGTTAAAACTCAAAAATACATAAATTTGGGTGTATTAACGTTAAAAACATATCAACAATTTGCCAATGGCGATAATAACATTAACTACCGATTTTGGAGAAAAAGATCACTTTGCAGGAGCGACAAAAGGTGCCATATATAGTGAATTGCCCGACATTAAAATTGTTGATATCTCACATTCAGTGTCTCCTTTTAATATTTTAGAAGCAGGTTATATTATTCAAAATGCTTACAATAGTTTCCCAAAAGGCACCATACATATTATTGGTATCGATTCCGAAATGAATGAAGAAAATAAACACATCGCTTTAAAACTAGATGATCACTTTTTTATTTGTGCGAATAATGGTATTATGAGTATGATTTGTACTGAAATTGCTCCTGAAAAAATTGTTGAAATTAATATACATGATAAAGTCCAAACCAATTTCCCTGTATTGGATGTTTTTGTAAAAGTGGCATGCCATATAGCTCGTGGAGGTACGCTGGAAGTTATTGGTAAAAATATTCCGGAAATTAAGCCTACTAAAAACATCACCCCTTTTGTAAATGACGATAAAACCCAAATTATTGGTAGTGTTATTTATGTTGATAATTATGGGAATGTAATTACAAACATTAAACGTGGCTTTTTTGAAACCATCCAAAAAGGAAGGACTTTTGAAGTTTCGGCAAGAAATAATAAGTTTAAAAAGATCCACAACAGATATAGCGATATTGTAAATTTTGAAATTCCTGAAGAAAAACGGCATGATGAAGGTCGCGGTTTGGTAATTTTTAATTCGGGAGGCTTTTTAGAAATTGCCGTTTATAAAAGTAATAGTGCCACAGTGGGTAGCGCCTCTACTTTAATGGGGCTTAGTTTAATGGACACTGTTAGTGTTAATTTTAACACTGAATCTATGCTTCCAAAAAGTCTAGACTAATTATTGAATAATAAATATTGATAAGAATTGTTAAACTGGAATTTCTTAGTAATTTTGAAACAAATTTTTAATGACGCTAGACCACTTTTAACTTTTAACTTTTAACTTTTAACTTTTAACTTTTAACAAAAATAAATGCTCACCATACTTAAAAAAGAAATAAATACATTTTTTGCCTCGCCTATCGGGTATTTAGTAGTTGGTATTTTTTTATTACTTAATGGATTATTTTTGTGGCTCTTTAAAGGTGAAAATAATATATTAGATTATGGTTTTTCCGATTTATCCTCGTTCTTCTTATTAGCGCCTTGGATATTAATTTTTCTGATTCCTGCGGTAACCATGCGCAGTTTTTCAGATGAAAAAAAACAAGGCACTTTAGAGTTGCTACTTACAAAACCTATTACGCATTTAAACATTGTTTTAGGAAAATATTTTGGTGCGTTTGTTTTAATTTTAATAGCTCTTTTACCAACCTTATTATATGTTTACACCGTTTACCGATTAGGTAATCCCGTTGGTAATATAGATTTTGGCAGTACAATGGGGTCTTATTTTGGTCTGTTATTCTTAATTGCTGCTTATACGGCTATTGGCATATTTGCTTCTACGCTATCAGATAATCAAATTGTAGCCTTTATAACATCAGTCGCTATTTGTTTTATGTTTTATATTGGTTTTGAAAGTCTTGCCGACTTTGCTTCAAGCAATTTTATAGAACAATTAGGCATGAACGTTCATTACAAAAGTATCAGTCGAGGTGTTTTAGATACACGAGATATTATATACTTTTTAAGCATCACAGCATTCTTTATAATACTAACAAAACTAAATATTAACAAGGAACAAAAATGATTTTAACACCACTGTTCGTTATTTTTTTAATAGTCGTTTTTTTATTAGTTTGGGCATTTACCAACACGATAGATAAACGCAAATGGCTAAGTTTTTTAATAAGCATCGTATTAACACCCATCGTTTATTTTTTTGTGTTTTATCCGCTTATAAATATTTTTAGTAGCTACCACCACGAAAAGCATTTTGATGGAGAAGCTTGGACTGCCAAACCTGCTTTACGCTACGAAATGAGCAATGAAATAACCAAACTACAAATGTTTAAAGGTAAAACCAAAAACGAAGTAAAAGCTATTTTGGGAACCAGCGAATGGTATGGTTGGGATGATAGTATTAAAGCCAATTCGCCTAATAAATGGAATTACAATTTAGGTTATAAACCTGGTGCCTTTAACCTAACTCAAGAGTGTTTGGAGTTAGAATTTAAAAACAATAAAGTTGAAAGTATTAAACAATATCAATTAGAAACAAAATTTGAAGAAGCACCTTAAACATATAGCAATACTTTTACTGATATTAGTTGCCATTAATTACATTAGTAGTTTTGCCTTTAAACGTTTCGATTTAACCGAAGACAAACGCTATACCTTAAGCGATGCAACTATTAATATTATTAAAAAAGTAGATTCACCTATTGAAATAGACGTATTTTTAAGCGGTGATGATTTTCCTTCGGAATTTAGGCGTCTTCAAAATGAAACCAAACAATTGCTTGAAGAGTTTTCATCTGAAAATAAAAATATTATTTTCAATTTTATTAATCCGTTAGAACATGATGCTACCCGAGAACGTAACATTCAGCAATTAACAGACAGAGGCTTAACTCCCATGCAGTTAAGTGTTCAAGAAAGTGGAAAAGCATCTCAAGCCATTATTTTTCCCTGGGCATTAGCAAGTTACAATAATGAAACAGTTCTAATATCACTTGTAAAAAACAAAATAGGCACATCACAACAAGACTTAGTTACCAATTCTGTACAACATTTAGAATATGCCTTTGCCGATGGGTTTAGTAAATTAACAAACCCAAAACACCATAAAATTGCTGTTTTAAGAGGCAATAAACAATTAGCAGATAAATACATTGCCAATTTTATAAAAAAACTAGGCGAATATTATTTTATTGCGCCATTTACTCTAGATAGTGTTGCTAGTAATCCTCAAAAAACACTTGAAACGTTAGAAAATTTCGATTTAATAATTTCAGCAAAACCTACCGAAGCGTTTACTGAAGAAGAGAAGTTAGTGCTTGACCAATATACCATGAATGGGGGAAAAAGCTTGTGGCTTATTGATGCTGTTGCTATGGAAAAGGATAGTTTGTATAACGATACTGGAAAAAACTTTGCGACCACCAGAGACTTAAATTTAACCGATTTCTTTTTTAAATACGGAGTTCGTGTTAACCCTGTTCTGGTAAGTACATTATACTCCGCTCCTATTACTTTGGCTATGGGCGAAGGTAGCGAATCGCAATTTCAGCACTTACGTTGGCCATATTCACCTTTAGCATCAACAAACGACACACATCCGATTGTTAATAATTTAAATTTTGTGAAATTTGATTTTGCGAATCAAATAGATACGCTTAAAAACAACATTAAGAAAACGATTCTACTTGAAAGTGCCCCCTTAACAAAACTTGAAGGTACGCCTAGAGAAATTAGTTTAGATATTGTTACGCAAGATCCAGACCCTGCTACATTCAACAAAGGAAATCAAACCTTAGCCGTTTTATTAGAAGGTGAGTTTACTTCGGTTTATGACAATAGAATAAAACCATTCAAACTTAAAAAAGAACGAAATAAAAGCATTCCAACAAAAATGATTGTAATTGCCGATGGCGATGTTATAAAAAACGAAGTTTTTAGAAACGCACCTCAAGAATTAGGTTTTGATAGATGGACGGGACAAACCTTCGGTAATAAAGAATTTTTACTGAATGCTGTTAATTATTTACTAGACGATAATGGACTTATAAACATTCGTTCGAAAGAAATAACCGTTGAATTTTTAAATCAGGAAAAAATTGCTGATGAAAAAATCAAATGGCAAATTATAAACATTTTACTTCCGCTACTGCTATTAGGGGCTTTCGGAGTACTTTTTAATTATTTCAGAAGAAAAAAATACGCTCATTAGCATATGTTTTCTAGAGTAAAAATCTCCTGCCTTGTGGGAATAAATGTTAATAAGTTTGTTTCCAATATTAGTATGTATAGAATATATTTGTAAGTAGTATAATTAAAACTTAAACGAAGTTCTTTTTAGATGATACACTACTGTTTTACAACTTACTTTAAAAGCTTTAAAACAGAACCAATAAAGCATCAAACCTTAAAAAAAATCAAGATTAGCACATGAAATTTATAGTATCAAGTACCTATTTATTAAAACAATTGCAGGTTTTAGGCGGTGTTATTAACAGTTCGAACACCTTACCTATTTTAGATAATTTCTTATTTGAATTAGATAATTCCACATTAACAGTTTCGGCAAGCGATTTGGAAACTACTATGGCTTCTTCACTAGAAGTAGAAAGTGATAGTAAAGGTAATGTTGCTATTCCTGCCCGATTGTTATTAGATACTTTAAAAACATTTCCTGAGCAACCCTTAACTTTTGTTGTTGAAGAAAACAATACAGTTGAAATTAGCTCTAATCATGGTAAATACGCCTTAGCTTATGCTGATGGAAACGAATTTCCTAAAGCTGTTTCTCTTGAAGACCCAAGTAAAACAGTAGTAATTGGCGATGTATTGGCTACAGCTATAAGTAAAACTATTTTTGCCGCTGGAAATGATGATTTACGCCCAGTAATGAGTGGTGTGTTTTTTCAATTTTCTACAGAAGGTTTAACATTTGTTGCAACCGATGCTCACAAACTAGTTAAATACACACGTGAAGATATTAAAGCAAGCCAAGTCGCAGAATTTATCATGCCTAAAAAACCTTTAAATTTATTGAAAGGGATTTTAGCTGGAAGTGAAAATGAAGTTACTATTGAATACAACGATTCGAATGCTAAATTCACTTTTGAAAACTCTGAGTTAATCTGTCGTCTAATTGATGGTAAATACCCTAACTACGAAGCGGTAATTCCTAAAGAAAATCCAAATAAACTAGTTATAGACAGAAACCAATTTTTAAACTCTGTGCGTCGTGTTAGTATTTTCTCTAACAAAACAACACATCAAATTAGATTAAAAATTGCAGGTGCAGAACTTAATATTTCAGCTGAAGATATTGATTACAGCAACAAAGCTGAAGAACGGTTAACTTGTGATTACCAAGGTGATGATATGCAAATTGGTTTTAACTCACGCTTTTTAACAGAGATGTTAAATAATCTAAGTTCTACCGATGTACAGTTAGAAATGAGCATGCCAAATAGAGCAGGCATTTTAACACCTATTGATGGTTTAGATGATGGCGAGCAAGTAACGATGCTAGTAATGCCTGTGATGCTGAATAGCTAACAAAATACTGCTTATAAGCAGCAATCTAATAAATAAAAAAGCGACGCTCTTGATTTACTCAAAACTGTCGCTTTTTCTTTTTCATAAAATAGCTCCTACTTTCGCAAGAACTCTTCATTAACTAATAAAATTAAAAGATAAAGGGTACTTTGGATTTTCCCCATTACTGGCTTTTATAGCATTTATTATTGGAAAAATAATGGATATAATTCCTAATACTATAAAACCTAATATTCCCAATCCTAACAATAAAATTAATGGGATACATATTATAAAATACACAATTAGGCTTAATTGAAAATTTATAATATTTTTACCGTGTGTATCCATTTGATACACTTTATCTTTTTGGGTTACCCAAATTATTAATGGTATTAACAAACTACCAAAGCCTGTTACCAAAGTAACTAATTGACTTAAATGGGTAATTACTAAAAGTTGATTGTCTTCTCTCATGATGGTTATTTTTTTTGATTGATACTTATAAGACGAATAAATCAAAAAAATGTTACATTATTTATGATTAGATTTTTAATGTGACATACTTTACCGCATGCCTTTACCCATATTCTGATTGTAATGTTCTTCAAACCATTCTGGTTGTTCAATATCATTATTAAAAATAAAATCTGCTATTTGTTCTATATCTTTTTCCGGATATAGTATTTTTGGCATTATCCCAAAACGTTTAACAGCACCAAACATTTTGGCATTTATTTCATTTGGATTTTTAATCCAATTTTGCATATCGTTTGTAAATGCTTCCTGTGTAGTGTTTTTAAAAATATAACGCCTTTTAATTGCAATCATTGGTGGTGCAAGACGTGTTTCTTCACTTGTGGTGGCATCATGGCAAGCATAACAATATGTTTCCATAAGTTTTTTACCAGGATGTGATTCTACTGTTTTATTATAAAAATCTGTTGAACTCTTATAGTCTGCATCACTCTGTTTATTTTTACACCCCATAGTACTGAAAAACAGCACCCATATAAACACCGATAATTTCATGTTTTATTCTTTATAATTAATCCTTACTATTTTTCATTACCAAAAAAGGTATGTCTATCTTAAATGCCATATTTTCAAAAGTGTTCTTACTAAATAAACGTTCTAAAAAGGAATACTTACCTGTAGACATTGCAATCATTTTAATAGCATTTGTTGTTGAAAATTCATGTATTGCTTTATAAATATTATTATCTTTTACATGCAAATATTTAAAAATGGGATATCTGAAATTCGATTTAAAAAAATCAATACCACTATTCAATTCTTCCGAGAGATCATAATCACAAATAACATGTAAAACAAATAATTTGCTATAGTTTAATGACAATATATCTACTAACGGATCAAAATCAGCCCTCTTATAGAGTCTTTGATAACTAGTTGTGAATGCTATTTTTTCTAAACTAGAAAATTTACAATTATCTGGGATTGCTAAAACAGGTACATTACTGCGTTTAATAACATGCACGGTATTACTTCCAAAAAGCACCTTGCTTAAGCCCGATGCACCTTTAGTACCCATAATTATTAAATCAATTTTATATTTTTCTGAAACTTGATTGATGGAATCTATAAAGTTATCATAGTCTACAACAGTTTTAAACTGATGTTTTTCGTTATTATACTGAGCTTTAATCTTTGTTATGATATTGGTAATAGATTTTTTAGAAGCATCTACAATAGTATTATAGATAGTTGTTGAAGCATTAGCAACCATTATATCATCAGAAATAAATGATGATGTTTTTTGTACATTAAGAATATAAAAAACACATGGTACATTTTTATAAAGTTCCATCGCATAATTTATAGCATTAATTGAATTTTTAGAAAAGTCGGTTGGTAATAATATCGCTTTCATGTGTATATTTTATTATTATTTAAGGTTACATACTCACCATTATCTTCCTTAATAAGTTAAAATGTCTTTCAATTCAATTTTATAAAAGTTAATATTCAAGAAAATTTTAACAATAAAATTGATTAATAGTAAAAATAAACAGGGTTTATTAAGAAAACTATGATAAATGTCAGTTCTTAAAAACTCATGTTTTATACAAAAAAATTAATTTCAAGGCATCGTGTTTCAATACATAAAATAGGACCTATACGCTATAAACTAATTTCATTAAATGAATCGAATCCCTCCTACTTGGGTTAATAATAATTATAACTACTCGTATGTATGCCAAAATAAAGCCTTCGTTTCTGGTAAAAAACTTACTTATAGGGCTTCATACAACATGGTATTTATATATATATTCCTTAAGTTAATATGAAAACTAATAAGACAAAGTTTAACATAAACTACTAAAATTCAACATATTGAAATAAATAACAATTATTTAAATACACTATAGTAAGTAATTTCTTCAATTTATTATTATATTTGTCCCAATAACAAAAAAACTAACATTCAAAGCGTTTTCCTACCCCAGAGAATGATTGTACTGTAAGTTATAAGATAACTAAACAGCTTGATTTACAAATGAAAACCTTTTGCACACTCTCTGCGTTTGCGTTAATTGGTACATGTGCCACACCAAAATACTCTGCAAGAATACAAAGTATAAAAGACAGTATTAAATTAGAAGATAGTACTTTGATTGTTAACTATGCCAATACAATAACAAGTGAAGAACTAAGCATTCATCTATACAATTTTTCTTCAAAAGATTTTGAAGGAAGACGTGTGGGGGAAATTGGAGCGAAAAAAGCAGCAGAATTTCTTAAAAATTACTATGAAAACGAGGGAATTGGATCGCCCTTTATGACTAATAATTACTATCAAAATATACCCGAAGACTTTTTAACAAACGGTATAAAGGCTTCCGAAAATGTGCTAGCATATATAAAAGGTTCTGAAAAACCAGAGGAAGTTATTATAATTTCTGCGCATTTAGATCATCTAGGGGTCACTGATAAAGGACAAATAAACTTTGGTGCAGATGATGACGGGTCGGGTACTGTAGCAATTATGGAGATTGCACAAGCCTTTAACATAGCAAAAAAAGAAGGCTATAATCCAAAGCGAAGTATTCTATTTCTACATTTTACTGCAGAAGAAATTGGAAGAAAAGGTTCTGAATATTATGTGCTTAATCCAGTATTTCCATTAAAAAATACCGTTGCCGATCTTAATATCGATATGATTGGTAGAGTTGACGCTATTCACAAAAATAATAAAAACTATATCTATCTTATAGGTTCTGACAGGTTAAGTAAGGAACTTCACTACATTTCAGATAAAGTTAATAACGCATTTTATAATATTGATTTAGATTATAGATATAATGTTGAAGGAGAAAAAAATCAATATTATACCCGATCAGACCATTATAATTTTGCTTTAAAAGATATCCCTGTTATATTTTATTTTAATGGCGAACACAACGATTATCACAAGCCCACCGATACGCCTGATAAAATTGAATACCAATTATTAGAAAAACGTACAAAACTTATTTTTGCTACCGCATGGCAAATTGCCAATCAGACTAAACGACTTGAAATAGATTCCAATAACAAGTTACTTAATTAGCTTCAAAATTGTTTTACTTAATTGATTTTTGTATTATAGTGCAAAATTAATGCTTCAACAAATGAAAAGAACCACCTTACTTTTATGCATCACTATTTTAATAGTAAGCTGCAGTACCTGTCAAAATAAAAATACCTCAAAAAATACTGCAAAAGCGACCGATTATGATAAAATTATTACTGCAGACAATTTAAAAGAAGCACTTTACACCTATGCTTCCGATGAGTTTGAAGGTCGAAAAACAGGAGAACCAGGCCAGAAAAAAGCTGCTGAATTTATTAAAAATCATTATATCGCTTTAGGAATACCTTCCCCAATTGCAGAAGGTGATTATTTTCAAGATATCCCAACTTCTTTTTTTAACAGTGATGTTAATAATCCCTCTGAAAATGTATTAGCTTATATAAAAGGTTCAGAAAAACCAGATGAGGTTGTTATAATTTCTGCACATTTAGACCATATTGGTATTTCAAAAAACGGAGACATCAATAACGGTGCCGATGATGATGGCTCTGGCACAGTTGCCATTCTAGAAATTGCTAAAGCTTTTAAAGCAGCTGTCGATAAAGGCTATGGTCCAAAGCGTACCATTCTTTTTTTACATGTTACAGCTGAAGAAATAGGACTTTATGGCTCACGTTATTATACCGATGTAGATCCTATTTTTCCTTTAAAAAATACTGTAGCCGATTTAAATATTGATATGATTGGGCGTGTAGACCCTAAACACGAAAACCAACGTAACTATGTATACTTAATAGGTTCTGATAAATTAAGTAAAGAATTACACAATATTTCTGAAACTGTAAATAAAAAATATTTTAATATGGAGTTGGATTATTCTTATAATGATGATAATGATCCCAACCGTTTTTATTACCGCTCAGATCATTACAACTTTGCCAAAAACAACATTCCAGTTATCTTTTATTTTAATGGTACTCATGCCGATTACCATAAACCTACTGATACCCCTGATAAAATTCAATATGATCTTTTAGAAACCCGAGCCCGCCTCATTTTTCATACGGCTTGGGAGTTAGCGAATAGAGACGAAAGAATAAAAGTAGACTAGTTTATAACTATTTATTCAAAATCTATAATGTAATCTGCTTTAACAAATTCAATAGGTTCTACAGGAAATAAAAGAGGGTTATCATCTACAACAGCATAAGATAAAATACAAGAGCTATTGGCTGGTATAATGCGACATTGACTATTAGGAGCACCTGTAACGGTTGTACCACCCCCAATTGTTGTAGTTATTTGAGGAAGCCCTTTTACTTCAAAATTATTTGAATTAATAAATTCAATCTCATACGATAAGGATTCTTCTTGAGTCTCAGTTTGAGGTGTAAAGATAAAACTTATAAGTTTATACGTAACAGGTTGTGTGATTATATCATCGACTGAATCGTCACTAGAACAACTAAAAAACAATAATGTTACAATAACGAATAATACTTTTAATGATTTCATAAGCAAATAAGTTTTAGTTTATCTTACAAAAAAAGCCTTTCAATTTCTTGAAAGGCTTTTGCTTTTTGGGTGGAAGACCGGGCTCGAACCGGCGACCCTTGGTACCACAAACCAATGCTCTAACCAACTGAGCTACAACCACCATGTAGCACGCATTATTAATGCGAGTGCAAATGTAATTGATTTCAATCTTTTCTACAAAGACTTTTTTGAAAATTTTAAAGTAATTTTACAAATAAAATACTGTTTATAGATAACTATTTCAAATTGAACAAACTATCAACAGCAATAAAACGTTCTACATTAAAACCTTCTGCGTATTCTACTCCTACCAAGCGCCCTAGGTCTCTAGCTCTATATATAATACTATCAGTGAAATTTTTACTAGAAATAGGTGTTTCAGGCTCTTTACTACTTGAATCATAAAACTGTGTTTTATATGCTAAAACAGATTCTATCTTGGTTTCCATAAATTCAGAAATATCTACAACAAAATCGGGTTTTAAATTTTTCCATTGTATGTAATGATATATTTGTTTAGGTCTCCATGCTTTTTGTAGCACCCCAGCTTCTGTTTTTGTCTCAACTTTTATTAGTCCGCTTAAAAAGCAAGCATCACTTACCAACTGACTCCCTTTTCCATGATCTATGTGCCTATCATCAATAGCATTACAAATAATTATTTCGGGTTGGTATTCACGTATTTTATTTATAATTTTTAATTGGTGGGTCTTATCATTTAAAAAAAAACCATCATCAAACTTCATATTGATACGAAAAGATACGCCTAGTATTTTTGAAGCATTTTCAGATTCTTCAGATCTCGTTTCTGCAGTACCTCGGGTTCCTAATTCTCCTTGGGTTAAGTCTATTATCCCCACCTTTTTGCCATTTGCAATTTCTTTTGCTAAAGTTCCACCACAACCTAACTCGACATCGTCTGGGTGTGCACCAATTGCAAGTATGTCTAATTTCATAATTTAATATTAATTTATGGCTATTTAATCAAACTTATTAGAGTTAATATATGCTTACGGTTAGCCATATTTATGTAAACAATAAACTAAATTTTATCTAAAATCAAATAAATCCTTAAAATCTTGATTACGAATACGTTTTCGTTTATATAATTAACAACACATTACTTCAAAACATCATAATTATATAAAAATGAGATACATTTTAAAAGCATGACATTCCTCATAATTTAAAAAAACATTCCACAGTAAATTTACTACATAATCATTTAACAACTTATAATGCTCTATGCATATCACGTTGTTTCATGTAAAATTAATAAACAATTCTTAGATATGATCTCTTTAATGCTCCTCATTTTAATAATAACAATAGGACTTTTTATTTGGAGAAAATTTATGGATTACAAAGTGAAACACCATTACTGCTTATACTTTAATTATAACATTAATACTCGGGCCAATCATACGGCCATTTTAAAATAATTTATTAGAAACTTTAAAAATTGAATAAGATGAACGATTTAAAAACAAAAAAAGCCCCTTCAAGTTTAGAAGGGTATGGATTAAAAAACGTCCTTGTACATTGGAATTTATCACCTGAAAAACTTCAACAAATTACAGTTGAAAAAAACATGGGTAAAGAAACCGCAAATGGTACTTTGGCTATTAATACTGGTAAATTTACAGGACGCTCACCTCAAGATCGTTTTATTGTAAAAGACGATTATACTAACGAAAAAGTATGGTGGGGTAAAACCAATAAACCTGTATCGCCAGAAAATTTTAAAAAACTTAAAACCGAGGTAACCAAATACCTTTCTGGAAAAGAAATTTATGCCAGAGATGGCTATGTTTGTGCGGAACCAGAATTTAAAACAAAAATAAGAAGCGTTACAGAGCTTCCTTGGTCAAACCTATTTGTTTATAATATGTTTTTAAGACCTAGTGAAAGAGAGTTAGAAAACTTTAAAGAAGACTGGTTAATACTTTGTGCCCCAGGCTATGTATGCCCTAATCCAGCTGATTTTGGTATTCGTCAAGGCAACTTTTCAATTATAAACTTTACCGATAAAATTGCTTTAATTGGAGGTTCTGCCTATACAGGTGAAATGAAAAAAGGTATTTTCTCTGCACTAAATTTAATTTTACCTGTTGAAAAAAAGGTATTACCCATGCACTGCTCTGCCAATGTGGGTAAAAAAGGGGATACCGCTATTTTCTTTGGTTTATCTGGTACAGGTAAAACAACGCTTTCTGCCGATCCAGATAGAAAGTTAATTGGAGATGACGAGCATGGATGGACTGCCGAAAATACCATTTTTAACTTCGAAGGTGGTTGCTATGCTAAAGTAATAGATTTAACCGAAGAAAAAGAACCAGACATTTTTAGAGCTATTAGGCCCGGAGCTTTACTTGAAAACGTTGCCTTTAAAGCTAACGGCGATGTTGATTATATGGATAGTAGTATAACTCAAAATACACGTGTTAGCTACCCTATTTACCATATAGATAACATTCAAGAAACCCTATACGCCAACAATCCGAAAAATATATTTTTCTTAACATGTGATGCGTTTGGTGTTTTACCTCCTGTATCTAAATTAACGCCAGGTCAAGCTGCATACCATTTCATATCTGGTTATACCGCTAAAGTAGCTGGTACCGAAGCAGGAATTACAGAACCTGTTCCATCATTCTCGGCTTGTTTTGGTGAACCTTTTATGCCTTTACACCCAACTGTTTATGGCGAAATGTTAAGTAAAAAAATGCAAGAGGCAGGGGTTAACGTATGGTTAATCAATACGGGTTGGAGCGCAGGTCCATACGGCGTGGGTTCTCGTATAAAATTAAAATATACCAGAGCCATGATTACCGCTATTTTAAATGGTGAATTGGATGAAGTTGACTACGAACAAAACCCGATTTTTGGTTTATTCATGCCTAAATATTGCCCAGGTGTACCCACTGAAATTTTAGACCCTATGAATACGTGGTTACAAAAAGGTGCATATATTGGTAAAGCTATTCAATTAGCACATTCGTTTCACTTAAACTTTGAGAAATTTGCTCATCAAGCATCTCAACAAATTATAGAAGGTGGACCACTAATTGATGAACACCACCATTTAGGAGAACATATTTAATAAGTTCTTAATATCTATAAAAAGACTGTTTGAAAAGTGTAGTGCTAAGTTATTTAGAGCCTGTCGAAATATATTTAAACTAATGATCCACATCGGTTTCGACATACTCAACCTAACAAATAAAATTTAGTACATTTTTCAGACGGTTTTTTTTATTCTATAATTTAGTGCATTTATTAAAAATGTACCCTTTTAATTATTTTAGTTTTAATATAAGCTACAACCTTAAAAGGATGCATTATGTATATTTTGCACATTTTGGTATATTTTGCACATTTTGGCATATTCTGCATGTTTTGGTATATTTAACACAGAGTCACATTATCTACGGAGTATCTACTAAGCATCTACGAAGCATCCTCGGAGTATCTATGAGAATGGGGCGTTCTAAAATAACTATACAACAGGATAGGTGGTATCTATTTAATATAAAAATCAACCTTTATGAGTTCCATTCTTTTTGCTCCTCTGGGCTTAAAAATGTCCAAGCCACCATTCTTGATATTTTATTGCCATGACCCATAGGGATGGTTTTTATTTCTTTTGCTCCTAATTTCTTTAAAGAGTCGTACATGCCTTTTACCAATTCCTTTTTAGAAACCAAGGTTGTAAACCAAAAACACTGCTGTTTAAATAAAGAACTTTCATATAAATAAGTATGGAGAAATGCTTTTTCACCTCCTTTATAACACAATTCATTGTGAGTTCCTGAAAAATTCCGAACTACTTGATTTTCTAAACCATCCAAACCTTTTAGTTTTTTGGTAGTAGCCTGCAAAGCGTCTTCCTCCGATTTAAAAAAAGGTGGATTACACATAGAGGCTGAAAACCTATCGGTGGTGTTTAAAACATTTTTAAAAATTTGAGAGGCCTCATTTTGAAGTAGGAATGAAATAGAAGCACTGAGTTTATTTTTATTTATAATACGTTCAGCAGATTTTAATGATTTTTCATCCACATCCACTCCTGTAAATTTCCATTTGTATTCCGCATGTCCTAAAATAGGGTAAATACAACTCGCACCTGTACCTATATCTAAAATAGAAATATCTTGGGTTATTTTTGAAGCTAATAATAAATCGGAAAGATGATGTATATAATCTACCCGACCAGGAATGGGTGGACATAAATTAGCATCTGGAAATTCCCAAAAGTTAATACCATAATACGTTATTAATAATGCTGTGTTCAAGGCTTTAACGGCCTTCGGATTTGCAAAATCTATGGTTTTTGTTTGAAACGTGTTTTCAAATACAAATGGAGATAAATTAGGGAATGCATTACATAATGCATCCATATCGTAACCCGATTTATGTTTATTTTTAGAATGAAAATTAGGATTATTTTTGATAACTTATTTTTTAGAGATTAGATTCTTTATTAAGTGTTTTTTCAATACGATTATCAGGAATTAACCACATGACAGCTACAAAAACAAACATAAAACCACTCAACCAAACATTAAAAAATGCTGAAACAATTCCAATAATGTATAGAATTGGAGAGACTTTTCCTTTTATATCTTTACCTAATGCTCTTGATAAAATAAAACCTTCACCATGATTTTTGATGATTAAATATTGTAATATAAAATAAGCAATAGCCGCACCCAATAGAACAATCCCATACAAAAACACACTAGCGGTGGTGAAATGATTTTCACCCATCCAACCCGATACAAATGGAATTAATGAGAGCCAAAACAATAAATGCATATTGGCCCATAAGATGGTTCCTGTAACATGTTTTACTGTTTGCATCATGTGGTGGTGATTGTTCCAATAAATAGCTACATAAATAAAGCTAAGAATATAACTTCCGAAGATGGGTAACAAAGGTTTTAAATCTTCAAAAGCACCGCCATGTGGTACTTTTAATTCTAATACCATGATGGTGATAATGATAGCTAAAACACCATCGGTAAATGCTTCTAATCGTCCTTTTGTCATCTTTGAAAATCAGTTTTAATGTATCAAATTTAAACAATATTTGAATAGGATTCTAAATTGCGTTAGGGATTGAAACGGCATCCTTTTTTGAGGTACGAAAAAAAGATATAGTGAAAAGCCCGACCCTTGTGGTAACGCCCAAGAAACCTTATGCTTCTTTAGAAACTTTTTCTTTTTTCTTCCTCCAATAATTTGCCAATAAAGAGCCTGAAATATTCATCCAAGGGCTAAAAACAGCCGCAGCTAAACCAACCGTAGCCAGTTTTCCCATCGAGCCTGCCAAACCAGATGCCATCCCGCCATTTTGTAAACCGACCTCTAAAGCCACAGTTCTGCATGAATTTTTATCTAAACCTAGGGCTCTACTTATCCAATAACCAAATGTATAACCTAATGCATTATGTATGATAGACGCTAATAGTATAAAAACACCAATAGTAAGGATATGATCTCTACTTGCAGCAGTAGTTACTGTTGTGAAATATACAATACCAAACATGGAAAGTATGGGCATGAAATTATGGATTGTAGGCTTGAACGCAACCAAATGATAATATAATTTTCCCACTATAACAGCTCCAAAAATAAAGTTGATTAATTCTACCAATTGCATAGTGCTTTCTGATGAAGAGGATTCAATAAAATCCCAAAGTCCAGAAATCATAGCAACTAACCATCCCAATGCTACAAAAAAGACTGTATTTATACGTTTCCTAGCTCCTTTTAAATCTTGTGAATAAACATCATAAAGTAAAGCTGCTCCAATAGGTACAATCACTATTTTAATAATTTGAACACACATCCCTAAAAAGTCAATTTCCACATAAGTACCAGCCAAAAGTTTCATCATTAATGGCGTCATAATAGGTGCTAATAAAGTTGCTACCGCTGTTAATGTTACTGAAAGGGTTAAGTTCGCTTTTGCTATAAAAACCATAACATTTGAAGCCAAACCGCTCGAACATGAACCTATAAGAATGATACCCGCTGCAATTTCAGGTTCAAAATTAAATATACGTGTTAGCATGTACCCCACTATAGGCATGATGGTAAATTGACACAACACACCTACAAGCACTCCTTTCCCCATGGTTTTAATCCCATAAAAATCTTTGATACTCATTTGGGTTCCCATACCAAACATAACCACCTGAACCACAATAAGAATAAGCCATTTGTTACGAAGATCGAAACTTCCCCATTGTAAAAAAGCAGATGGATAAAACATACCACAGACTATGGCTACTAAAATCCATGCGGTGTATTGATAGCTTTTTAAGGAGGCTACAGACCGCATACCTACAGCTAAAGTAACAGCTGAAATTACCGATAAAGGTGCTACTAAATTATCCCAATTAATTAATACAGCTAACAAAAGAGTAACCGCCGAAATAAGTCCAATCCACAATATATATTTTTCAACCTGCTTCATCGATTACAGAATTTTAGCTAAATATTCCATAGCAATTTCTGGACTCGCTAAAATGGGTACTTTTTTATCGGCTTCTGAAAGTTGGCCTACAACTCTTGCCATAGACGCTTGTGCTAATAAAATAACATCTACTTTTTCGGCTAATTCTTTTAATGCTGAAGCCACCATTTGGTCGTGTACTTCTGGTTTTCCGCCCATTAAAGCTTCAAAAGCACCTTCACAAAGTTTAGAGGTTATTTCTACATCCTGATTTAAAATAACAGCGCGTCTTCTCACTAAATCGCTTGTAGGCTCTAAGGTTGTTGGCAACGTAGCAATCACTCCTACGCGTTTTCCTAATTGCACTGCTTTATCTACCATCGGTTGATCGACCCGTAAAACAGGTACTTTTGTTAATGGCACCGAACTTTCAACCGCTGCACCTATAGAGGAACAGGTTACCATGATATAATCGGCCCCAGCTTCTTCGGCAGACCCGATATAATTTACAACTCTACGTGAGGTATCAGGTGTTACTTTACCGCGTTCAATGGTGTTTTTTATTAAACTATCATCAACAATATTAAATATTTTAATGTCTTTTCCTTTTAAGTGTTTATCAATCAACTCTTGAAATAAAGGCACTAAAGTTGCCGAGGTATGTATTAATGCTAATGTTTTTGCCATGATATATTTAATTTATGTTTTAAATTGATTTTTTTCCTTTTTGTAATGCTCCGAAATAGGTTTCATCACCTACTTGCCCGCCTTTTAAATTAACTTCTATATTGTTTACTGGTGAATTTGGTGCCAATGCACGACACATAGGAGCTCCAATAAAAACCGGTGCAATCATTTCTACTGCTTTTATACCCAATTCTCTGGCTACATAACTAGACGTATCGCCTCCTGCAATAATTAAACGCTTCACTGGAACTTGCTCTAAGGCACGTCTTGCTGATTGACCTAAAATTTTACCGAAACGTTTTGCCGTTTGCGAACGAATCATTTGTTCATCCCAACCTTTCTTATTGAAAAATGCTTTCGTTTCTTGAAATCGAGTATCTTCAGGTCCTTTGGAGGTATGAAGAATGACGCTTTTCCCTGCTTTTAAGTAACTGGTTATTTTTTCTTGATAATCATTAATTAAACGTGCTTCTGAATCCTCATTTTCTAAAGCTTCAACTGAAACTGATATTTCTTCAAATCCGTTAGCTACTGCCCAATTAATTTGAGATGCCGTAACAGGAGATACACTTCCAGAAAGTACCAACATAGGTTGGCATTCTTCTAACACTTCCCAATCTGTTCGCTGTTTTAATTTTCCTGTTTTTGCCCAATAGTCACCCAAAGCCTTTTCTACACCTGATGAACCGACTGAAAAAAGCGGTGTGTTTTCATCAACTTTAGCATCTATAACTTCTCCTAGAATTTGCATTTGGTTTTCGTACATCGCATCAAAAAACACGATATGGTTTCCTGCTTCTATTTCTTCTGAAAGTTTTTCTTTTATTTCTAAAATATTTTTACCCAAATCAACCAAATCAATTAATCCCATAGGCTGATTGATTTGTTTAGACAGATGCATTCTTAAATCGCTTTCATGTGAAGGTGTAATAGGATGTTTACTCATAGACGGATGTCTGTCTAATCTATAAATAGCACCTTGACTACCAATGCCCATACGTGCGTATAAATGTCCGAATGCGGCATAACGACCCAAATTTGGTGCAGCTACTAAAATAGGCGTAAATTCATTATTAAAAGTACGTACTCCACATTGAATGGCTGTTCCTATATTACCTATTTCGGGTGAAGAATCAAAGGTTGAACAGACTTTATAATGGACATGTCGTGGTTTTAATTGTATTAAAGATTGAAAGGCTTTATCTAAAACGCTAGCCATTTCATCAGGAACCATAGCACGCGTCATTCCTGCAACACCAATGGCATCCAAATCTTTAAATTGCGTAAGAAGTTCTATAGTTGGATTTTCTAGAAAAAGTACGGTTTTTGCTCCTGCTCTACTTAAAAATTCGAGAGCATCAGTAGAACCTGTAAAATCATCACCATAAAAAGCTAATAAAATATCTTTAGTCTTTTCCATGAAGCTTAACCAAATTTAACAACAGATTCTCCAAACTCTTTATACTGTTTTGCTGTTTCTTCCAAAGTCATCCCTTTTACAGCCGAATCCCAAGCTTGGTGTAATGCGCGAACACCACCAGCAGGACCAGAAGGATGTGCCATAATTCCACCTCCTGCCATATAAAGCAAATTGGTGGTTTGGGTTCTTTTATAGGTTTCAAAAGCTTGACCGCCCCATTGACCAGAAGACACTACTGGAATAACCGATTCATTATTTAAAAAGGGGGTGTGGCATGATTTTATGGAACGAACCACAGCGTCATCAGACTCCCAAAACTTATTTTTTATACCATTTACATGCATTTGATCGACACCTGCCAATCTCCAAATTTTATTGTATGCTGGAAAATTTATACCTAAAAGCGGATGTCTATTTAACATACCCCAGCCATTTCTATGCCCGTGAATAGAGAGCTCCCCAAAATCACAAACCTGCTTTACGCCTGCCCAACCTATACTATTAATACTCATCATGGCACAAGTTCCTCCTGCTTTTACAACCGTATCATAATTGGTTTTCATGGTATCTAAATCGCCGGTAATATTAAAGGCATACATGATTTTTTTACCTGTTTTATCTGCAAAATCATTAATCACTTTCATAATTTGTTCAACCCTTACTGCAAAAGGTGAATTTCCTGAAGACGCTAAGAGTTCATCATCTTTAACAAAATCAATACCTGCTTCTGCCAAAGTTTTAACCAAATTGGCTGTGTATTCTGGGGTTAAACCCACACTTGGTTTTATTATAGTTCCAATCATGGGGCGTTCTAAGCCAACCGAAGCGAGCTCTTTAGTGCCTTTCATTCCAAAATTAGGTCCTTTAAAATGATTCTTATAAGACTCTGGCAATTCGAAATCGTCTAACTTAAGACCTGTAAACTGACGTAATTCGTATAAATTGCCTTGAAGTGTTGAAATGAGTGTTGGTATGTTATATCCAAAATTTTCAACAGACCAAGACACAGTCACTTTAGCCTGTGTATAGGTTTTATTATCAATTATTTCACCAGGCATACTCGGTGCAGAAACCTCTCCTAATACTTCAATGGCTTCAACCCGAGCAGCAAAACGTGTTTTAAGTTCATCGGTTTCTCCAGGCACCGATACAAAAGTTCCACTAGATTGCTCGCCTGCAAGTACAGCAGCGGCTTGTTCTACCTTATAAGGTGTTTCAATAAGATATGTTGCTTGTATTCTTTCCATTTAAAATATGCGTAAAAAAGTATATACTGTAAAATTGAACATAATTTTTGTTAACACTATCCTGCTCTACCCTGTAAAAATGCATAAAGTTTTTTAGACGAAAGTAAGTTGAAATAGTAAAAATTTAAATCATTTGATTAAGAGGTGACTTAGGAAAAACAACCTCATTGTTTTTATTGGGCTTATTTAGACTATTCTTATATCTTCGCAAAAAATAAAATTGAAATGCTAAAAGCTGTGATTTTTGATATGGATGGGGTTATTATTGAAAGTGAACCTCTTCATCATTATGCTTACCATAAAATGTTTAATGATGTAAATGTAGAAGTGAGCGATACACTATATGAAACGTTTACGGGAAAATCAACTATAAATGTTTGTAAACAAGTTTGTGAACTTTTTAGTTTAAAAGAAACCCCAGAATATTTGGTATCTTTAAAAAGAAAGCATTTTGATGCTGTTTTTAATAACAATGTTGATTTCGATTTGATTGAAGGTGTTTTGAATTTAATCAAAGACCTTCACAGTAATGGGGTTACATTGGTTTTAGGATCCTCTGCCACCATGCCAAGTATTGAACGTATTTTTAATCGTTTTGATTTAAACCCTTATTTTATTGGCAAACTAAGTGGTGCCGATTTAAAACAATCCAAACCGCATCCTGAAATTTTTATTAATGCCGTTAAATTATCTGGATTTAAACCTGAAGAATGTATGGTCATTGAAGATTCTACCAATGGTATTTTAGCAGCTAAAGGTGCAGGTGTATTTTGCATTGGCTTTGATAGTTTTCACTCTAAAAACCAAGATTACAGTAAAGCAGATTTAGTGATTAAAAAGTTTGAAGAAATTAGTTTTGATAAAATTAAAACACTACTTTAAAACTGAATATCCGAAGTTTACCGAAAAAGTAACACACCAAACAATAACATGATTGTATACGGCATAATCTATATTAGTAGGTAGCGCATATTCATAATTACCATTGACACCTTGTAAAGCTCCTAAAGTTATGTAGGTTGAAGCTGAAGTATCTGTTGCTAAATACACTTCCAATAAAGGACCATCATCTGTTTTAAAATTGGTAAAAGATAAAATAGTTTTAGCTTCATTTATTGTAGCTTTTCCAGAAGTTGGATGAGCACTCGACATAAAATCACCTTCAAATGTTGAAGTATTCATCATTTCATCTTCTTCCATTTGCATTTCCGCCTCCATCATTGGGGTGTCTGAACTAGAACATGATTGAAAAGATATTAAAACGATAAATAACAAATAATAGATTTTCATAATAAATGGTTTTAAAGAACTGGTTTTGTTAGTCGAGTTACAATTGAAACCATTACAAAGAACACTAATTAACTATTCTCTTTATTCTCTTTTGCTTTTTGAATAATAGCTTTTAGTTTTTCTTTTCGCAACTGCTCTTGTTCCTTTTTCTTGTTCTTTTTTTGAACCATTAATTTGGAATGCTTCGCTTTATTTTTTGTGTTCTTATCACGTTCTGTTTTAGCCATAATTAAATTACTTTTTATAATGTTTTGCATAGCCTCGGTAGGCTAAAACACCTAATAAAGCGATGATACTAATAGCAATAGCGATAGCATTAAAACTGGCAATTTGCTGACCCGATTGGTAGGAATGCAATCCAGACAGATAAAAATTAACACCAAAATATGTAAAAATAATACTTGAAAAAGCCACAATAGACATTAAGTTAAAAAACCATCTACCACGAAGTCCTGGAATTAATCGCATGTGAATAACAAAGGCATAAACCATAATACTTATAAGCGCCCAAGTTTCTTTAGGATCCCAACCCCAATAACGTCCCCAGCTCTCATTTGCCCACATACCACCTAAAAAGTTTCCTATGGTTAACATTACCAAACCTACCGTTAACGCCATTTCGTTAATGATGGTAAGTTCTTTAATGTTTAAATCCATTTTTATTTTATTCTTTTCCGTCGTGAAGATCATTAAAAACAATACCACTACACCTAGAATCATTCCCAAGGTAAACGGACCATAACTGGCCACAATTACCGCCACATGTATCATGAGCCAATAACTGTTTAAAACAGGTTGTAGATTGGCAATGGCTGGATCCATCCAATTCCAATGAGCAATCATTAACAACATAGCAGTTACAAAAGCTCCTGCAGCTATGGTTAAATTAGACGTATTTCTTTTTCCTAAAACAGCCAATACTATTCCTGAAATATCACCTTTATTAATCTTCACCTTTTTCTTACTCATACCTACAATAAAACCAAATAACATGGTGGACCAAGCCACATAAATCATAGATTCGTAAGCATCACTCCATGGTGCATGTCCAGAAATGTACCAACGTGTAATCAGGCCTAAAGTGTGTAAAATAAATAAAACAAAAATGATAGCTTTAAAAACGGTAATTGTAATATCTAACGCTTTACTTTTCTCTTTAAAAATTTGAACAATTAACAATACAAAAAGTAAACTACCCGTATATAAATACCAACTAAATAGTTTTTTAAAAATATCGTACTTATTATATAGAATTTCAGTACTTATTTTTTTATCGGTTAGCATCACTTCTGCACCATATTGATGCTGCGTTTTTTTGAAAGCGTCTAATAATTTGGTAGCTTCTGAAAAATCGCCCGATTGTTTTGCTGTATTTAATGTGTATAAATACATTTTGAAACCATTTTTTATAAAGTTTCCATAAAGAGAGTCTTGGATTTTATGAGTATCATTTTTATAATCGAAAGCAGAGATCCATTTATTGTTTTCATCATTAGGAATCGGGAATATTTTTAACGACATTCCTTCCACTGTATTATATAATAAATTCACACGTTGGTCGGCTTCTTTAAATTCCTTTTGAAAGCCATTAGGTGTTGTTGTTTTATAAGCTTCATCTAAATAAGGTGCTAATTTATAATCGCCTCTCTCAGTAAAAAAATCGGCTAATGCCACATATTTTTCACTTTCATCTACACCTATAATATGCCTGATAGAATCGGCTTTTTTCTTAGCTAAGTATATAATTGGTACATTATACCAAAGCATCGGACTTTCTTGAATTGATAAGAATACTTGATTCGCATCAAAATCTCCATAACTATCATTTTTACTTAACTTACGAAGCATTTCTGATGCATAGGTATTCACTGGCATCATGCGCCCACTTAAATCTTGAATAACCAAATGCCCAAAAGCATCGGCATGTTCCTTTGGCGTAATATTTGCTGCTAAAACAGAATCTATTTGTGCTTGTGTTGGTTTCGAATTGTGGTTATGTCCATCATCTTCAGAATGCGTTTGTGCAAATGAATTCAACCCAAAACACAATATAAAAACACCTAATAATTTGGCTTTTTTGGCTTTAACTTTTTCTAATTGCTTTTTTAAATCACCAAAGCGAGATCCCTTTGCAAATAAAATAGCCATCAACCCATAATACAATAAAAAATAACCTATATAAGTAATTAAAGAACCCCAATAATCATGATTTACTGACAAAATAGTCCCTTTTTCATCTGGATCAAAACTCGATTGAAAAAAGCGATAACCGCCATGATCTAAAATGTTATTCATAAAAATTTTATAATCATAACTACTTTCTTTCTCATCTATAACCGTTACTTGACTAGAATATGCCGAATAACCATTTTCGGTGCCTGGGTAGCGTTCAGCTTCAAAATCGTTTAATTTAATAGCAAAAGGTAACTCAACCACTTTAGAACCATACTTAAAAGCGAAATCTAAACCGCCAACTGAAACTTGTTTGAATGCGTTATTCATACCTTTACCTCCTAATAAACCAATACGTTGTGTTTCGCCTTTTGTAGTTACTTTTAAGACAACACCATCTTCATCATTCTTTAAAATTTTTGATTTTTGAACAATGTCAAAAACTCCTTTAACAACTGGCTTTGGAAATACCATTTGCATATCGCCAATTACATAACGTGAACGTAGAATTAAAGGCTGTAAACTATCTTTTACTAAAGCGCCTTGAGCCATGGTTGCCATAACCATGTACTCACCTTCAAACGGTGATTGAATAGTAAGCGCGTCGTTATTATAGGTAATGTTTATAGCTCCATCCGTTGGTTTATTAAGCGCAAATAATATATTATGGATGCTTTGTACTTCTCCTACTTTTAAAAAGTGATTGTGTGGTGCACCTCCACCTGCTTCAACCATTTTTAAGTATTTCTCGCCTTTTTCGTCTGGAATAATATCTTCTTCTGCACCTTTAATAAATTTCTCCAACTCTATAGTTACTGGTTGTTGGTCGTATTTAGTTTCAATTTTAAAATCGTTTTCTAAACGTGCAGAAAAATCAACTTCCTTTTCCAAAGGCAAACGTTGTGCTACACCATCAATTTGATAATCACCATCTATATAAGTTGTGATGTATGTTTTTTGTGATAGAAATGAGTTTTCGGTAGCCCCTTCTCGAATGGCCATCATCCCTTCAAAACTTATATATCGGGTAATAAAAGCTCCTAGTAAAATAAAAATAAAGGATAAATGCAATACTAAGGTTGACCATTTTCCTTTTTTATGAAGTTTAAATCTAAAAATATTACCTACAAAATTGATAACAAAAAACACCATAATAGCCTCGAACCACCAAGCATTGTAAATTAAATTTCTAGTATAAGGCGTTGGTGATGTTTCTTGTCCAGCATCTAAAAACGTACCTGTAGCCATAGCTGCTGCAAATACTATAAATAAAATACCGGTAAGTCGTGTTGAAAAAAGAATTTTGGCGAGTTTATTTTGCATAATACGAACCCATTTTAAGGTCGGGCAAATTTAAGTATTTAAGTTTATTTTGAAGTGTTAAAGTTTGTAAAAAAGACCATATTACAGAAGACAAAACACAAGTTTGATTCAACTTTTTTAAATAGAAGTAAAATGTTTTCAAAACTTCCTATTGATTATGCCTTGCTTCAAAAATTTTTAAATATAAAAATGTTCCCATTTTACGAGCACGCTGTTTAGCATTATTAGCATAGTCTCCTTCAAAAAGTTCGTCAATGGTTTCAAACCAAAGATTTAACCACAAACCAAAATGCAATTCAGTAATACTGTTATTATTTTCACTATCTACTTTTACATGTGTTTCTAACGGATTACCTAAGTATTTGGTTTTCAAAAACAAACTCGCTTCCCAAAAAGAAGTCAAGTTTTCTAAATGTACATCCCAATCTTTTATAACATCATTAAAAAACGGACCTAAAATAACGTGCTTTCTAACTTTTACATAAAATGACGATACTAATAAATAAACATCATCTCTGGTTTTAATATCCTTTTTCATAAAAACAAAATTAAACTATTATTCTCACTAAAATGTAAAGTCTCAAAGTCATATTATTTAAATAGATTGATAAAATATCATTAAAATTTTTCAATTCATATTAAGTGACTTTGCCGCTTTGAAACTTTGCCGATTTTAACATTTAACTTTCAATATAACTTATGTATTTTTGCGATATGATTTCAGTAGTGATTCTCGGCGCAGGCAATGTTGCCACACATTTATTTAAAGCTTTTAATAAAACAGAAAAAGTATCTGTTGTCCAATGGTATAATAGAAGTATTGACATTATCAAACCTTATAAAAATGAGATAGATACCATTGACGACTTAACTCAACTTAAAGACGCCGATTTATATATTTTAGCCGTTAGTGATGATGCTATTAAATCACTTTCATCACAACTCCCTTTTGAAAATAGATTGGTTGTACACACCTCTGGCGCAGCTGGAATTTACGACATTGACAAAAAACATAAACGTGGTGTTTTCTATCCGTTACAAACCTTTAGCAAAACAGCCCCTATCGATTTTTCAAACGTGCCTATTTGTATTGAAGCACTAGAAAATCAAGATTATCAAGTTTTAAAAAAATTAGCCAAAACTGTTGGAAGCCCTACTAAAAAAGTAAATACCGACCAACGTAAAGTATTGCATCTTGCAGCTGTTTTTGTAAATAACTTTACAAATCAACTTTACAGAGTAGCGCACGAAATAACAGAAAGTGAAGGTGCTGAATTCGACCTTTTAAAACCACTCATTCTAGAAACCGCCAAAAAAGCACAAGACGTATCGCCATATATGGCGCAAACAGGTCCTGCAAAACGCAACGATAAAAAAACCTTAAAAAAGCATTTAAAACTTTTACAGGATCAACATCATAAAGATATTTACAACCTATTAACAACCTCAATACAACGCACTCATGGAAGAAAAAAGTTATAAAGAATATTTAAATCATATTACCACGTTTATTTTTGATGTAGATGGTGTGTTAACCGATGGTACCGTTTTAGTAACAACATCGGGCGAATTATTAAGAAGCATGGGGGTTAAAGATGGCTATGCCTTAAAATGTGCTGTAAATGCAGGATATAATGTGGCTATAATTTCTGCAGGAACCAACGAGGGTGTTAAACTACGTTTAGAAGGTTTGGGCATTAAAGATGTATTTCTTGGTGCACACGATAAGATAAAACAATTCGAAACTTACATAAAAACGAATAACATAAAGTCAGAAAACATACTTTATATGGGTGATGATATTGCTGATTATCCTGTAATGAAAATAGTTGGATTACCTAGTTGTCCGCAAGATGCCATTCCTGAAATTAAAGGAATTTCTAAATATATATCACATAAAAAAGGAGGCGAAGGTGCTGCCAGAGATGTTATTGAGCAGGTTTTAAAAGTACAAGGGAAATGGTTCATTTAAGTAAATAATTCCTTTTTGGAATTCCTAAACATATTGAATTGAGCAGAAATAGAAGAAGACATAGTACCGGTTTTGGTTATATTGGTTTTGGAAACAATCAAGGTCTTTTTAATCAACATTCAAAAAAAGCATTCTCTTCTCTTAAAGAAACTCTTGAACAAAACTCTCAAACTCATTTTCAACTCAATTTCACTCATAAAGACTTAACAAAAGCTGAAAAAGAAATTATAAAGAATAAAATTAGGAAAGCTGAAAAACTTCAAATAAGAAAAACAATTGTCCTTTTAATTTTGATTTTAATTTTAGTTATTTTTTCTATTAAATTATTAATAGATAACTTTATGTCTAATATTTAATTCCTTTTCATTGAACATCATAAACCTCATCCGCTGGAAAAATTTATTAATGATTGCTATTGTGCAATTACTTATTAAATATGCCCTTTTAGAACCTTTCGGCGTTCCAACAAGTTTGAACACTTTAGGAATAGTTTTATTAATATTAGCAACCATTTGCATCGCTGCTGCGGGTAATATTATTAATGACATTTATGATATTGAAACCGATTTTATTAATAAACCAGATAAAATTATTGTTGGAAAATCTATTTCAGAAAAAACAGCATATAACTTATTTATTATTTTTAATGTAGTTGGAGTTAGCATCGGGTTTTATTTATCGCATATGGTAGATAGAAATGCTTTTTTCTCGTTATTCGTTATCATTTCAGCATTACTTTATGTGTATGCTACTTATTTAAAGCAAACACTTTTAATTGGCAATATTGTTATTTCGGTTTTAGTCGCTTTATCACTCATCATCGTGGGCATTTTTGAGTTACTACCCGCAACAATAAGCTTCAACCAGCAAACACAATTAACTTTTTTTAAAATTATTTTCGATTATGCTGTATTTGCATTCATTATTAATTTACTTCGAGAAATAACCAAAGATCTTGAAGATATAAATGGCGATTATAAAGCTGGTATGAACACCTTGCCTATTGCTATTGGTACCAAACGGGCAACTAAAGTATTATTTACATTATCTTTCGTCCCTTTATTTATTGTGGGTTCTTATGTTGTTAACTCGCTTTATAAAAACCAAATAGCAGTTTTATACTTTTTAATCTTTATAATAGCTCCGTTAATTTATATTACCATCAAGCTTTTTAATGCCTCCACAAAAAAAGATTTTCATCATATTAGCAACATGCTAAAATTAGTGATGCTTTTTGGAATGCTTTCGTTACTTTTATACAAGTATATTTTATTATAATGTTAAACGAAAAAATAAAAGATTACCATATTATCTTAGCTTCCGGCTCTCCAAGAAGACAGGAATTCTTTAAAACATTAGGGTTAGATTTTGAAATTCGATTAAAACCGATAGCTGAAGAATATCCAACTCGTTTAAGGCATTTTGAAATAAGCGATTACTTAGCTCAACTCAAAGCTTTACCCTTTAAAAATGAATTAAAAGAAAAAGATATCTTAATTACTAGCGACACCATTGTATGGCACAACAACAAAGCTTTAGGGAAACCTAGAAATGAAACGGAGGCTTTTCAAATGATTAAATCGTTAAGCAACACAACACACGAAGTCATAACATCCGTTTGCTTTACAACAAAAACTTTTGAAAAAACATTAAATGCAGTTACAAAAGTTACTTTTAAAGATTTATCTGATGATGAAGTTTTATACTATATAACTATTTTCAAACCATTCGATAAAGCGGGTGCTTACGGCATCCAAGAATGGATTGGACTTATTGGCGTTACGAAAATTGAAGGCTCTTATTTTAATGTTATGGGCTTGCCCACTCATATAGTTTACCAAACATTAAATAACATCGTTAATGTTAACTAAATAAGACCCTAGATATTTAAGAGTATTGGTATCTTTATTAAATAATTAAATTAGATTTTTTTATGTTTTTAGATTATCAAAATAAACTTATAATTACAGGATTTGTTCTTTTATCATTATTATTAATTAGATACATTACAAATTTTACTATTACCAAAATAGCCAGAAAGAATGAGATAAATGAGGCTAGAATAAGACTCATTCGTCGATACGTAACTATTACTTTGTTTTTAATTGCATTACTTATAGAAGCTTTTGTTTTTGGCACTAGACTTGAAGATTTAGCCGTTATTTTTTCTTCAGTGTTTGCTGTTATAGGTATCGGATTGTTTGCTATTTGGTCTATTTTAAGCAATGTAACTTCTGGAATTATTATGTTTTTCTCATTTCCGTATAAAGTTGGAGATAAGATACAAATTCACGATAGTGATTTTCCTATAGAAGCGATTATTGAAGATATTGGAGCCTTTCAATTACACCTGCGCTTAAACAATGGCAACCTTGTTACCTATCCAAATAATCTGATGCTACAAAAAGCAGTGACACTTATTAAAAAAGATGCTATAGATGATGGTGTAGATTTTATCTAAATATTATATATATTTATAAAATGTCTAAAAACAGAATTAAAAAGCAATACAAAAAATTAGGAAAGTCGCCCGGTAGTATGATTTATACTGGTGAAAAATCAACTAAAAAATTATTTATTGAAGTTTTTGATTATAACGTTGAAAAATGTATCGAAAAAGAACTGGCTACCATTGAAGATGCTTTCAACTTTAAACTTTCAGATTCTGTAACATGGATTAATATTAATGGCTTAAACCATGTTGAAGACATTGAAAAATTAGGCACGCACTATAATTTACATCCACTTGTTTTAGAAGATATTGTTAGTATTTCTCAGCGTCCAAAAATAGACGAATATGATGACTACCTATTTGTTGTTCTAAAAATGCTTTATATAGATAAAAATGACACTATTACTTCGGAACAAGTTAGTTTTGTATTAGGAAAGGGTTATGTATTATCGTTTCAAGAATCTGAGGGCGATGTATTTGATGCTGTTAGAGAGCGCATCAGACAAGGAAAAGGCAGAGCACGAACCTTACAAGCCGATTATTTACTTTACATCTTGATGGATGCCATTGTAGACCATTATTTTACCATTATTGAAGCGTTAGGAGATAAAATTGAAGATTTTGAAGATTGTATTTTTTCAGGACAAGTAAGTAAAACCATCAATAAAGATATTCAAGATTTAAAAAGAGAAATACTTCGAGTACGACGCGCCATTTTTCCGCTTCGTGAAGTTATTAATCGTATTGAAAAACACGAAAGCCCACTTATTCTTAAAAAAACAAAAACCTTTTACCGCGATATTTACGACCACATAATACAAGTATCTGAAAACATAGATATTTACCGCGAAATGATTTGGGGTTTAATGGATATGTACATGACCACCATTAGCAATAAAATGAATGAAGTGATGAAAGTGCTTACCATTATGGCATCTATTTTTATTCCATTAACCTTTATTGCAGGCGTATATGGAATGAATTTCGACAATATCCCAGAATTACATTATGAATATGCATACCCTGTTTTTTGGGGCAGTATGGTTATTATATTTTTAGGTATGCTTTATTATTTTAAACGGAAGAAGTGGCTTTGATTAGACGGTAAATTTGCAGGGTTTAGATCTTAATTTACAACAGGACGAACTACAGACTAAAGACTAGAATCTAAAAGACTTTCTAACGTTAAATAATCATTAAAACCACCACCTAGCCTATATTACTTTGTTATATTTGATTTTTAGCTAACTAAACAAATATGCAAAGAGTTCTACTTACTTTTATATTATCATTTTTAACTTTTACATTTTCACACGCCCAAAGCCCCACAACACCTTCATCTTCAGAGATTTTTGAATCTATTCAAAAGCTTAACTTTTTAGGGTCTGTGTTATACATTGCGGCGCACCCAGACGATGAAAACACCCGTTTAATTTCATACATGTCAAACCATGTAAAAGCCAAAACAACTTACTTATCACTAACGCGAGGTGATGGCGGACAAAACCTTATTGGTCCTGAAATAAGAGAACTTTTAGGCGTTATTAGAACCCAAGAATTATTAGCCGCAAGACGTGTAGATGGAGGCGAACAACGATTCACCCGAGCAAACGATTTTGGTTATTCTAAAGAACCCGAAGAAACTTTAGCTATTTGGAATAAAGAAGCTGTTTTAAGTGATGTGGTTTTAGCCATTCGTACACTTAAACCAGATATTATTATTAACCGATTTGACCATAGAACACCAGGAACCACACACGGACATCATACGAGTTCTGCCATGTTAAGTTTTGATGCTTTTGATTTGGCTGCAAATAAATCGGCATTTCCAGATTTACTAAAACAAGCTGGTGTTTGGCAACCAAAACGGTTGTTTTTTAATACAAACTCTTGGTTTTATAGAAGTCAGGAAGACTTTGACAAAGCGGACAAAAGCAACATGCTAAGTTTTGATATTGGTACCTATTATCCATTAAAAGGAATGTCAAATAACGAAATAGCTTCTTTGGCCAGCAGTCAACATTTATGTCAAGGTTTCGGACGTTTAGCTCAACGTGGCACTCAAAAAGAATACATCGAGTTTTTAAAAGGAGATCCATTAGTGAATAAGGAAAATATATTTGATGGTATTGATACATCATGGAATCGCGTTAAAGGCGGCAAAGCTATTGGTGATATTCTATATGCCATTGAAACTGATTTCAACTTTAAAGACCCATCTGTTCATATAGCACAATTAATAGAAGCCTATAAATTACTCCAAAACATCGAAGACAAACATTGGAAAACTCAAAAAACCAATGAGTTAAAATCGATTATTGAAATGTGTGCTGGTTTATATTTAGAAGCCTCAGCAGAAATACCAACAAGCAGCTTAAATCAAACTATAAAAGTTAATATAGAGGCTTTAAATAGAAGCAATCAAGATATTGTTTTAGAAAGTATTATGAAATGGGATGGAAAAACAATTACAAAAAATTTAGAATTAAAAAATAACGATTCTGAAAAATTTGAAACCGAATACTATATTTCAACTGAAGAAAAATATACATCACCATATTGGCTAGATAAAAAAGGCACATTAGGTATGTACGAAGTTGAGAACACGGCATTAATTGGGTTACCCGAAACACCCAGAACCATCGTAATAAATTTCAATTTAAAAATAAATAACACTGCTATTACTTTCAGTAAACCTGTTGTATATCGCTATGCAAAACCAGATAAAGGTGAATTGTACCGTCCTTTTGAAATCATTCCAGAAGCTTCAGCTAAAATTTCAGAAAAAGTCATCATTTTCAACAATGATAATCAACGTGATATTAGTGTGATTGTAAAAGCAGGTCGTGATCATTTAGAAGGTTTTATTGAAATTAACCATCCAAAAGATTGGAACGTATTTCCTGAAAAACAAAAAGTAAGCATAACACATAAAGGTGAAGAACAAACACTCACATTTACAGTTATACCTCCTAAAAATCAAAGTGAAGGTTATATAAATCCAATTGTTCATATAAACGATAAAAGTTACACTAAAGAACTTATAGAGATCAATTACGAACACATTCCGTTCCAAACGGTATTGTTACCAAGCGAAAGCAAAATGGTACGTTTAGATATTAAAAAGAAAGGTGAAAAGATAGCCTATATAGCTGGAGCAGGTGATGTTGTTCCAGAAAGTCTACAACAAATTGGTTATAACGTTATAACTATAAAACCCGATGATATAAACCCGGAAACTTTAAGTAAGTTTGATGCGGTAGTTGTGGGTATAAGAGCTTACAATACGGTTGAAAATCTAGAGTTCAAACAACCCTTTTTGTTTGACTTTGTTGCCAATGGCGGAAACATGATTGTACAATACAATACCAGTAGAGGTTTAAAAATAGATAATATAGCTCCATACGATTTAAAATTATCGAGAGACAGAGTTACCGATGAGAATGCAGAAGTTCGTTTTTTAAGTCCGAATCACGCCATTTTAAACTATCCAAATAAGATAACCCAAAAAGATTTTGAAGGTTGGACGCAAGAGCGCGGTTTGTATTTTCCTGATTCTTGGTCTAAAGACTTCACTCCTATTTTATCTATGAATGATAAAAATGAAACACCTAAAGATGGTAGCTTATTGGTTGCAAAACATGGAAAAGGCTATTATATTTATACGGGTTTAAGCTTTTTTAGAGAATTTCCTGAAGGTGTTTCAGGTGCGTATAGATTATTCGCCAACATGCTTTCTATTGGTAAAGAAGATTTAAAGTTAGAATCCAAATTAAACAATTAGTTATGAAGGAAGACAAACCAATAAAACAACCTTGGCTAAAACTCTACTCTTTAGTTTTAATAGCGAATGTCGTCTATTTTATAGCCTTTTACCTAATTATGCAAGCCTTTTAATATGCAAATACTAAGCTTAATAGATTGGGTTGTTTTAAGTGCCACCTTACTTGCTATTGTTATTTATGGTACTTGGCAAACCAGAGGCAGTCAAAATGTTCAAGATTACTTAAAAGGTGGTAATACGTCTAAATGGTGGACCATTGGTTTATCGGTTATGGCAACACAAGCAAGTGCTATTACCTTTCTTTCAACACCAGGACAAGCTTTTAACGATGGTATGGGTTTTGTCCAATTTTATTTTGGGTTACCTATTGCCATGGTGGTTATATGTATGGTTTTTATCCCGTTGTACCACCGACTGAATGTTTATACTGCTTATGAATTTTTAGAAAACCGTTTCGATTTAAAAACCAGAACCCTAACTGCTATCCTGTTTTTAATACAACGAGGATTGGCTGCTGGTATTACTATTTTTGCGCCCGCCATTATTTTATCGGTTGTATTGGGTTGGGATTTACTAACCCTAAATATTATAATAGGCGTTTTAGTAATTATTTATACCGTTTCAGGGGGTACACGTGCCGTGAACGTAACTCAAAAACACCAAATGGTGGTTATTTTTATTGGCATGCTCATTGCCTTCTTTTTAATAGTTGATAAGCTTCCACAGGATATTACCTTTAGTAAAGCGTTAAGTATAGCTGGAGCTAGTGGTAAGATGGAGATTTTAGATTTTTCATTCAATTTAAATAATCGTTACACCTTTTGGAGTGGTGTTATTGGTGGTACATTTTTAATGCTATCTTATTTTGGGACTGACCAAAGTCAGGTTCAACGTTATTTATCTGGAAAGTCTGTTAAAGAAATGCAATTGGGTTTAATTTTTAACGGATTATTGAAAGTGCCCATGCAATTTTTCATTTTACTTGTGGGTGTTATGGTGTTTGTGTTTTATCAATTTAATGAAGCACCAATCAATTTTAATCCTACAGCAACGGAGCTTGTTTTAAATTCTGAATTTTCAGAAGAATTTATAAAGCTTCAAAAAGAACAAAAAACCGTTTTTAATGATAAACAAAAACATATTCAATCGTTTATTACTTCTCAAAGCATAAAAGATTCAAAAAGCATATCGATAGCGAATGCTGCACACGATTCTATTAGAAACAAAGCTCGTTTATTGATTGATAAAGCTTCAGAAAATAAAAACATTAAAGTTGAAAGCAATGATAAAGATTATGTATTTATTCATTTTATATTGAATAATTTACCGCGTGGCCTAATAGGCTTGCTTCTAGCTGTTATTTTAAGTGCTGCCATGTCTAGTACTTCCAGCGAATTAAATGCTTTGGGCTCTACTACCACCATCGATTTATACAAACGAAACACGAGTGAAAAAACAGAAGAACACATGGTAAAAGCTTCTAAGTGGTTTACTTTTGCTTGGGGAATCATGGCTATTGGCGTAGCTTGCGTTGCAAATCTTGCCGAAAACTTAATACAGTTAGTAAACATTATAGGTTCCATTTTTTACGGCAATGTATTAGGTATCTTTCTTTTAGCTTTTTTCTTTAAATTTGTAAAAGGACAGGCTGTTTTTATAGCTGCTTTAATAACTCAAATTATTGTAATTGGATTATTCCTACTTAATGAATATGAGGTTATAAATCTGCCATTTTTATGGCTAAATTTTGTGGGATGTGCTATTGTTATAGCCATTGCATGCTTGCTTCAACTAATTAATAAAAATGACAGAACAATCACCGCTTAAAAAAATCAAATGGGGCATTATTGGTTTGGGAAGAATAGCCAACAGTTTTGCTACCGATCTTTTAACTATAAACGATGCAGAACTTTACGCAGTAGCTTCTCGTAATCAAGAAAAAGCCAATGATTTTGCCGAAAAATATGGTGCAAAAAAAGCATATGATAATTACGAATCCTTAGCTAAAGACCCAAATATTGATGCGGTTTATATTGCAACACCACATGCGCTACACAAAGAAAATGCGATCATGTGTTTAGAAAATGGTATTGCAGTTCTAGGAGAAAAACCTTTTGCTATGAATGCCAATGAAGTGGATGCCATGATTGCAAAGGCTAAAGAAAAAAATGTGCTACTTATGGAGGCACTTTGGACTTATTTTTTACCACATTATCAATTTGTTTTAAAGGAGTTGAAAAACAAAACTTATGGCGAAATCATTAAAATTGAAAGTGACTTTGGGTTTCAACGTCCATACAATACTGAAACCAGACTTTTTAATAAATCTATGGGTGGCGGAAGCTTGTTAGATATTGGCATCTACCCTATTTTTGCATCACTTTCCACTTTAGGTTTACCTAAAAATATAGAAGCATCTGCTACCTTTTTTGAAAATGGCACCGACTCATCATGCCACATGCTTTTTAATTATAATAACAACGTAAAAGCACATTTAAAAAGTTCGCTTTTAGAAGTTTTACCAACACAAGCCATTTTTTATTGTGAAAAAGGGATTATAAAAATTAACACTCAATTTCATTGCCCAACTACTGTAACATTAATTATCGATGGTCATGAAAAAACTTTAGATTTTGATTATAATACTATTGGTTATAATTTTGAAACCATTCACTTTAACAACTTACTTAGAGAAGGCAAAACAGAAAGTGACATTATGACTTTTGAATTTAGTAAGCAACTTATAAAAACACTTGATCATGTTAGAAACCTTATTGGACTAAAATATTAAATTATTATAGCTTATTAAGAATAAAACAGCCTCTTTCTTCTTGAACCAAGTAAGTCACTGAACCTCCTGTTTTCTGGAAAAATAGATTATATTTGGGCTTCAACTAATAAACTATTATGGAAGGTTTTCTATTTTTAATTATCTTAGTATTACTTGTAATAATTCTTTCAAAGAACAGTTCACATAACAAAGACATTAAAAGTTCCATTGAGGATATAAATGAAAAGCTAAATCAATTAAAAAAGAGCTTATCTTCCCCTGAAAACATAACAGCAAGACCTACGGTAGATGTGAAGCCAACTCCAAAAGTTGAGCCCGTAATAATAAAACCGGTTGAACAAAAACCAATTATTATTGAACCTAAGCCTATTGTTGCAGATGCTATTTCTAAGCCTATTGCTGTACCAAAACCGGTTCATATTACTGAACCAATAAAACCAAAAACTCCTGTAATTCCTCAAAAATCATGGTTTGAAACTTTTAAAGAAAAGAATCCCGATTTAGAAAAATTTATTGGTGAGAATCTTATTAATAAAATTGGGATTCTAATTTTAGTTTTAGGGATCAGTTTTTTTGTGAAATACGCTATTGATAAAAACTGGATTAACGAATACGCTCGTGTTGGAATCGGTATTTTATGTGGATCGCTGGTAATGGGAATTGCCCACAAACTCAAAAAAAACTATGCTGCATTTAGTTCGGTCATGGTTGCTGGCGCTATCAGTATCTTTTATTTCACCATTGCCATTGCGTTTCATGAATACCAGTTGTTCAACCAAACCGTGGCGTTTATTATCATGGTTGTTATTACCGCATTTAGTGTTTTAATTTCGGTCGCTTATAATAGACAAGAGCTCGCTGTTCTATCCCTAATTGGTGGTTTTGCTGTGCCTTTTATGGTAAGTACAGGAAGTGGTAATTACATGGTGCTATTCACATATATTGCCATTTTAAATATAGGAATTTTAGCTATTTCGTATTTCAAAAAATGGAAAGTTGTTACTATATTGTCTTTCATTTTTACCACCTTACTTTTCTTTTCATGGGTTGTAAAAGAATTATTTAGCAACACCTTACCACATGCTGGTGCGCTTGCCTTTGCAACATTGTTTTATTTTATATTTAATATCACCATTGTATTAAATAATCTTAGAAACAAAGGTACTTTCTCCATTATTGAATATGGAATTCTAATAGCAAACACCTTCTTTTTCTTCGGAATTGGATTAACTATTATTCACGATTGGGAACTTCAAATTAAAGGTGTTTTCACACTTTCACTTGCGCTATACAACCTTGTTTATGCTATTATTCTTTATAAAAAATTCGGATTAGATAAAAACTCCATTTATCTATTAATAGGCTTAACATTAACCTTCGTAACCTTGACGATTCCCATCCAATTTAAAGGAAATTACATCACAGTGTTTTGGGCTGCCGAAGCGGTTTTATTGTTCTGGTTATCACAAAAATCAAAGATCAATGGTTTTAAATATGGTGCTATTGCAGTACAAGGTTTAAGTATAATTAGCTTGATGATTGATTGGGTACAGGCCTACGATATGTATAATGAACCCTCATTACAGCTTATTTTAAATCCTATATTTATTACAGGTATTGTTGTATTGACGGCATTAATAGCCACCTATTTTATTATTAAAAAGGAAACTGTCAATTTTAAAGTTTTAGGTTTTGATTTAGACCTTTCACTTTACAAAAATTTGCTTTTAATTGCAGCAGTTGGTATTGGTTATTTAGTTGGTATTCTAGAAATTATTTATCAATCAAATCAATATATTTCCAACCAAGCTTCTGCCCTTTCATTTGCAATCACTTATCATTTTATATTTAGTGCTGCGTTAGTATTCTTTGGTTTAAAAAACAAAAGCAATCGCTTCAAAAAGTTTGTTTTGTTATTGGCTCTAGTAAATATTGCACTCTATTGTGTTATATTTTACCGACTTTCTTCAAACGAAATGGCTGTAAATTATAATTTACAATTAACATACAATTATGCCTTTTTGTTTCATTATATTATTTTGGCGTGCATGGTTTACTTCGGTATTTGTTTACTAAATCATGCAAAAGAAAAACCTGTATTTGGCTTTTTACAGTCTAAAGTCGCTCTTTGGCTATTTGCTATGACATTAGTATATGTTTTTAGTAATGAAGTTATTATTCATAGTTTAAAATTAGCACCACAATTGGTTGATGTTACTCAGTTAGAAACTAATTACCCCGCTAAAAATGTTAATGATGTTTATTATGATGACTACAATAGAACGAGTTTTATTAGTGATGAATTTAATGATGTTAAGCGTCAAGTCATTAAAATAGGGTACCCCATTTTGTGGGGTATTTTATCATTTATATTTCTAATTATAGGAATTAAAAAACAATGGAAACAACTGCGTATTATATCGCTTTCACTTTTAGGAATCACGATTGTAAAACTATTTGCTTATGATATTAACAATGTATCAGAAACAGGAAAAATAATTGCATTCATTCTTTTAGGGGTTCTTGTTTTAGTAATCTCTTTTGTATATCAAAAAATAAAAAAATTAGTTGTAGAAGAAGATGTAGATCATTCTAAAAACCCAGACACCCATGTATAAACAGTTACTTAATATATTTATATTACTTTCAACAGTTACCATGTTTTCTCAAAACTACAGAGGAACCATTTCTGAAATTAATCAAAGTGGATTTCACAAAATATTGCTTTCTCCTGAAATTCGTTCGGCAAGTGCATCGAATACCAATTATTTTAGAATTATAGATGGTAACACAAATGAAGTGCCTTATGTACTGTTAAATGATAAAAGTACTGTACAATCTTCATACAAACCGTTCACTTTCGATGCTGTAAATAATACAAAAGATTCTATTTCTTCTATTATTATTGAAAATAAAAACAAGTTAAAACTTGATCATTTTACCTTCAAAATCGCCAATACAAAAGTTAAAAAAACCTATACAATAAGCGGTAGCAATGATAAAAATGAATGGTATGGTTTAGCTACGAATCAGGTATTTTATGGTTTAAATGAAGCTGAAAAAACAACGGTAGAACAGACGTTTTCATTTCCGCTAACCGATTATGCATTTATAAAATTTGAATTCAATAACAAAGAATCACTACCACTTCAAATTCTAAATATTGGTACTTATGAAAATCAGTTATCAACGGTTGAACAAGTAGAGATTACCGATTTTAAAATAAAGAACAAAACTAATAAAGAAAAGAAAACTTCACAATTAACTGTCACTTTCACTATGCCGCAACACCTTGAAAGTATGGTTTTTGATATTGAAAATGATGTGTTTCTACGTGAAGCAAAAATTTTAGTAAATAGAACCAGAGCTATCAAAAAAAGAACAGAAAACTACCAAGAAAATATTTTTAATTTTGAATTGCATTCTGGTACTCATAATACTTTTGAATTACCTTATGTTTTTGAAAAAGAGATCGTTATTGAAATTGAAAACAATGATAATCCGCCATTAAATATTAAGCATATAAAATTCTATCAAAAGCCACTTTATGTTATTTGTAATTTTAAAAATGGTGAAACTTACGAAGCTATTATAGACACCACATTACAAAAACCCATTTACGATTTGGTTAATTTTAAGGCTTCTTTTAATACCGATTTACCTGAGGCAACAATTACTAATTTCAGTAAAATAAAAACTCAAAATAAAGCTTCTGAAAATAAATCATTTTGGGAAACTAATGCTTTTATGTGGCTTTGCATTATATTGGCAATAGTGGTTATTAGCTATTTTGCTTTGGGTTTACTTAAGGATTTAAAGAAACAAAATTAATTTCATTCAGCTCTTATCAACAAGAAAGACAACAAAACCTTACTTTAAGTAAATTTTATTTGTCCATATGTAAAGTTTGTTTTACTTTTGATTTATCAATCATATAAATCAATCTTAAAACGAATCATTATGAAAACAAATTATTTATTACCTCACAAGTATAAAAAACTTGGTTGGACATTATTATCATTAGGAATTATTTCTTTTATAATATTAGGCAGTACACAATATGAGGGCGGTTTTTTTGAAATAAAAGTATTGTCTATATTTAATTATGACTATACTAACAAGACCTTTTTTAAAATAATAAAAGATGATATACGTAATGAAGTCATATCAATTTTAATAATCGTAGGAGGTCTACTTGTCGGTTTTACTAAAGAAAAAATTGAAGATGAGTTCATTTACAAATTGAGAAATGATTCTTTAGTATGGGCTTTTATTCTCAATTATACAATTCTGTTAATTACAATTCTTTTTATTTACGGTGGAGATTTTTTTGAAGTAATGATGTATAACATATTCACACCTTTAATTTTCTTTATTATTCGCTTCAATTTTTTAAAATATAAATCGAGAAGTCATGAAGAATAATATAAAAGTACAACGCGCCATTCATGATATGACCCAAGCGGATTTAGCCGATAAAATTGGTGTGAGTAGACAAACCATAAATGCTATGGAGAAAAACAAGTACGTGCCTTCCACAGTGTTATCTTTAAAAATTGCAAAGCTATTCGAAGTCCCACTTGAAGGTATTTTCTTTTTAGAGGATGAAGACTAAAAACTAACAAACCTCACAGATTTTAAAACCTGTGAGGTTTGTTTAAAATATTAAGATATAATCCAAAACCAATTAAATTACATCGATCCCCATTCTTTTAAAGAGTCTTGATTCATTTTTACATAATCGGCATTTCCAGCTTTTTCCGCCGCTGCTAATGATTTTTTTGCAGCAGCAATAGCACCTTTTTTGTCTCCAGCTTTGGCATATATTAACGATTGTTTTCTTAATTGCCAAAAAGCAACCTTATCGCCTGCCATGCTTATAGCCTTATCAACCCACTCTTTTGCTTGTTTAATATCTTTTCCTTCTTCTAAATAATAAACCGCAGCAGCATAATAATCGTTGCCTGTAGGGGTTCCATTCATGACATCATTAATACTAGTAAGCACCATTTCATCTGTTGGAACTTCAATTTTAACCCCAACATATATACTTTCCCACATCATCCCTAAAACAGCAGAACCACTAGTTAAATCATCAAAGGTCATAGTGAAAGTTTCTATTTTAACTGGCAAAGGGTAAAGCTCTGCAGTTACTCTAGCAGCCACTTTAGACTCATCCCATTCTTTTGGTGTTCCACCATTTGACGCGTCAGTATAAAATACCACATTCCAAGAAGTTTCGTTTGGTGTTGCGTAAATAGCATAACTTCCGGCTTTTAAGGTATTGCCTCCTATGGTTACATCTGTACTAAATGTAATTTTAGTATTGGCATTAGCTCCCAAACGCCAAAGTTTACCATAAGGCACTAAATTACCAAAAATAACACGATCTCTCATAGATGGTCTAGAGTATTCTAAGGTCACATCGGTCAAACCTACCTTTTGTTCTAATTTACTAAAAGGACTTGGTTGAGGTGTTGCAATTTGTGCATTAACAGAAAATGTGGCTGTTATTGCTAATAAAATTAATAGTAGTTTTTTCATTTTCAAATATTTTATTTATGTTTTTTATATATGATATAAATTTAATCAATACATAGCCCTGAAATGTTAATAAAAGCTTAAATTAAGATGATTGGAGTTCATTTTATTACTTATTTGCCTTTTAACTGCCTCATAATGTCTTCCATCATTTCAACTTGTACTTGTTGAATAGTTAGTAGTTCTTGCTGCTGGTGAACAATTAAATGGTCAATTTTTTCGTGTAACATCCTTATTTCTAATTCCGATTTTAAATTTACCATATAATCTTGTTTAGACCGCTCTCTATCTTTAACTTCTTGTCTGTTTTGACTCATCATAATTACAGGCGCTTGCAAGGCTGCTAAACAGGACAGTATTAAATTTAATAATATAAATGGATACGGATCGAAAGCTTTACCAGCTAAAAAAATGATGTTAACCAGCATCCAAACAAAAATAAAGATTCCGAAAATACTTATAAACTTCCAGCTCCCGCCAAAAGAAGCCATTTTATCTGCCAGTTTTTGTCCAAAAGTAAAGTTAGAAATATCAGATTCAATTTCAATTTTACTAGAAATGGTTTCTTGGTTTTGTAATGTTTTTAAAACATCGGCTTCTAACTCATTTAATTCGCCTACTTCTTTCATTAAATATGCTGCAATATATTTTTGCCTGTATTGATTTAACTCCACTAAAGCGATAGTACCTTTTGAATTGAATTCGGGATGTTCTTTTTTTATTAAGTCAAAAATTGACTTTCGTATTGTTTTTGCATGAACCTTTTCACTCTCTTGAAATTCTGTTTTAGAAATACTACTTATAAATGTTTTCATCTTTAAATATTAGTTGGGTATTATAATTTAACACTTACTTTTGCACAAATTTTGAACACTATCAAATTATATATTTTTTAGACAATATGAATCAAAAAATCATTACAATTTTTATATTATTTTCATCATTTATAACGATGGCACAGAGTCGATATATAGATAGAGTTTTTGATAGTATTTCCTCTAAAACATTTACATATTCTATAAGAGATAAAGATACTTTAAAATTAGATATTTATCAACCAGTAAATGATTCGATACTTAGCAGACCTCTTTTTGTTATCATACATGGAGGCGGATTTACTTCTGGAGAAAGAAACGATAATTCTTTAATTTATTTGGCCGAAAATATTGCTAAAAAAGGATTTGTTGTAGCCTCAGTTGATTATAGATTAGTAAAAAACAAACCCATTAATTGTAGTTATCCAGCAACTGATAAAGTAAAAGCATTCTCTAACGCTGCTGAAGATTTACTAAACGCCTTACAATATCTTGTTAAACGAAAAAACACATTTCTAATAGATGATAGTAAAATAATTTTATTTGGAGTTAGTGCAGGTGGTGAAACTGCTTTAAACATTATTTACAATAGAGAAGTTGTTGTAAAGAATAAAGAACTTTATAAAGATATTAGGCCAGCTGGAGTTATTTCACTTTCTGGCGCCATATTTAAACCAGATTTAATAACTAAAGAAAACGCCGTACCAACAGTATTATATCATGGAATTAACGATAAAGTTGTTCCATACAATACAAGTTCTCACCAATCTTGCTTACCTACTTCGCCTGGTTTTTTATTGTTAAGTGGTTCTAAAAATATTTCTGAGAAATTAGAAATCAATAACACTAGTTTTCTCCTTTATAGCTATTTAAACAAAGGACACGACATTTTTAATCTACCAATTGACGATTTTTACCAAGCTTTCATATTTATGAATAAAACAGTCTTTAATAAAAAATTCTACCAAGCTAAAATCACACAATAGTACTTCTTTTTCTAAACGCCACATGGTTTTACCTTGTAACTAATCATGTACTTTGTTAAATTTTGTTTAATCTTTACATTGCAAGGTTAAACATTTTGTATATTTGCTAAACAATTAGAAATCATGGCAAAAAAGAAAGCAATTTTAGAAAATGACATCATCTCATTTTACATGGATTATGTTTTAGAAAAGAATGAAAATCCAAAATCAGTTTATGCATTTGCAAAAACAAACAATTTCGAAGAAGCTAAATTCTACGAATATTTTGGTTCATTTGAAGCTATTGAAAAAATAATTTTTAAAAAATTTTTCGATAACACACTTTCAGCTTTAAATAAAAGTGATGAGTACATAGCGTTTGATGCGAGAAATAAGCTCTTAAGTTTTTACTTTACTTTTTTTGAGACTTTAACAGCCAATAGAAGCTACGTTATATACGCACTGCACAAACATAAAAACACCTTAAAAAATTTAGCCTTACTCTCCGATTTAAAAAAGAGTTTTACAGACTTTATAAGCAATTTAAATATTGAAACCTTAGATATTAAGCAAGAACAACTTGAAAAAATCAAAAAGAGAGCATTGGAAGAATCGGCTTGGATACAATTACTTCTTACAATGAAATTCTGGATAGACGATACGTCGGCCTCTTTTGAAAAGACCGATATTTTTATAGAAAAATCGGTAAACACAAGTTTTGATGTTTTAAATATTGTCCCTTTAAAAAGCATCATTGACTTCGGGAAATTTATTTATAAGGAAAAAATACACAGAAGCTAAAGCATATGAAAACTATAGATTCTATTCCTATTTCTAAAATACAACGTGCTTCTAAATTAGTTTCAACAGGAGCAAAAGTTGGGGTTAATTATTTAAAATATTACGGCGATAAATTAACCAAAACCGAAATCGAAGCAAGAGCGACATTAAATGAAAACAATGCAGAGGATATTTACGATAGCCTCAAACAACTTAAAGGTAGTGCCTTAAAAGTTGCACAAATGTTAAGCATGGATAAAAGCATCATGCCGCAGGCTTACGTGGAGAAGTTTTCGTTAGCACAATTTTCAGTACCACCATTGTCTCCACCACTGGTATTAAAAACATTTAAAAATTATTTTGGTAAACTACCAAATGAATTATATGATTCCTTCAACACAACTTCTGTTAATGCTGCCAGTATCGGTCAGGTACATATTGCAACAAAAAATGGGAAAAAACTTGCTGTGAAAATCCAATATCCAGGAGTTGCACAAAGTATTGCATCCGATTTAGCTTTAGTAAAACCTATCGCTATGAAAATGTTTAATATCAAAGGAAAAGACTCGGATAAGTACTTTAAAGAAGTTGAAGGAAAGTTAATTGAGGAAACAAATTATGTATTGGAAATGGAACAAAGTAAAGAAATATCTTCTGCTTGTTCACACATTCCAAATCTATTCTTTCCTCAATATTATGAGGAATTATCATCCGATAGAATTATTACCATGGATTATATGGAAGGTGAGCATCTTTCCGAATTTACGACACACAACAAAAATCAAGAAATTGCTAATAAATTAGGACAAGCACTTTGGGATTTTTACATGTTTCAAATTCATAAACTACAAAAAGTTCATGCCGATCCACATCCTGGAAATTTTCTTGTTTCAAGAGATAACGAGTTAATTGCTTTAGATTTTGGTTGTATGAAAACAATCCCTAATGAGTTTTACATCCCTTATTTTGAATTAGCAAAGCCTGAAAACATAACCAATAAAAAATACTTTGTAGCTAAATTATATGAATTAGAAATACTTCGTGAAGACGATTCCCAAGAAGAATTAAAATTTTTCACAAACATGTTTCATGAATTATTAAGCTTATTCACCCAACCTTTTCAAGCAGAAACTTTTGATTTTTCAAACGCAGATTTCTTTGGAAAGATAACAGAATTAGGACAGCGCTATTCCAAAAATACCGAATTACGTAAAATGAATGGAAATCGTGGTTCCAAACATTTTATTTATATGAACCGAACGTTTTTTGGTTTATATAATTTGATGTTTGATTTAAAAGCAAAAGATATAAAAATCAACAATTATAAAAATTTATAATGATTCATTTTAATCAAAAACAAATATTGTAACCAAAAATGGATTAGATGGCTATTTAATTCCTAAATTTAAAACAAGATTAACCTATCAAAGACTAAAAAAATTATCTGAAACAAACTCATAAAATGAAAATCCTAGTTACAGGTTCAACAGGCTATATCGGTAAACGTTTAATACCTATTTTAATTAACGAAGGCCACCACGTAGTTTGTGCTGTAAGAGATAGGTTGCGTACAGAAAAAACCTATTTAGAAGAGCCTCTAATTGAAATTATTGAAGCCGATTTTTTAAAACCCGAAACTTTAAACTCTATTCCAAAAGATGTTGATGTTGCCTACTACCTTATTCACTCGATGTCTAATACTTCCAAAGATTTTGAAGCGTTAGAATCACAATGCGCTAAAAATTTTAAAGCTTATTTTGAAGATGCAACATTAAAACAAGTTATTTATTTAAGTGGTATAACCAATGAAGCTAACCTTTCAAAACATTTACAATCTAGAAAAAATGTTGAAGAAATTTTAGCCTCTAAAAGCTATGCTTTAACTGTTTTTAAAGCAGGTATTATTGTTGGTTCTGGTAGTTCTTCTTTTGAAATTATCCGCGATTTAGTTGAAAAACTGCCTGTAATGATTGCCCCTAAATGGCTGAATACAAAAACACAACCTCTAGCTGTTAGAGATGTTATGTCATTTCTTTCGAAAGCAAAAGGAAACCAGGAACTTTTTAATAAAAGCTTCGATATTTTTGGTCCAGAAATTATGACTTACAAACAAATGCTGTTGGAGTTTGCTAAAATAAGAGGACTAAAACGCTACATTTTAACAGTACCTGTAATGACACCTAAATTATCTTCATATTGGCTGTACTTCGTTACTTCAACATCCTATAAACTTGCCTCAACATTGGTAGATAGTATGGGTGTAGAAATTGTTGGTAAGCCAAGTCATATAAATGCCATTCTAAATGTACAACCTATAGCATACAAGGAAGCAGTATTGTTAGCATTTGAAAAAATTGAGCAAAACAGTATCATTTCTAGTTGGAAGGATTCTATCATAAGTAGTGGACGCCTAAAAAACAGTTTACATAAATACATAAACGTCCCTAAATATGGTTGTTTTAAAGATTATAAAGAGCTAAAGGTTATAGATGAAGCAGCTACAATTAATAAAATATGGTCTATTGGTGGATCAACGGGTTGGTATTATGGTAATTATTTATGGAAAGTAAGAGGTTATTTAGATAAATTAGTTGGTGGCATTGGACTTAGACGAGGAAGAACTCATGTATCAGAGTTAAATGCAGGGGATGCTTTGGATTTTTGGCGTGTTATATTTAGCGATAAAAAAGAAAAAAAACTTTTGCTTTATGCTGAAATGAAATTACCAGGTGAAGCTTGGCTCGAGTTTAAAATTGAAGAAGGCATTTTAAAACAGACAGCAACCTTTAGACCTCGTGGTTTAGCTGGTAGGTTATATTGGTATAGTGTATGGTTATTTCATGGCTTTATCTTTCAAGGCATGATTAATAAATTAGTTGAAACTAATCATTAAAAAAATTTGTTATGTTAATTTTTGTTTAATTTAAATAATAAATTGTTAAACAAAAGTTTTTTTACTATATTTAGGGTATGTTGATATTATATAATGTACTTAAAGTACCAAAAACAACATTAAAATTTAGATTATGGATATAATAAATGAAGCCCTCGAATTTGAGCAAGTAAAACTAAGGTCACTTTCAACAAGTGACAGAATAGAAATTTCAAGAAAAGCAAAAACGTTGATTTTAGGTTTAAATGAAATTTACAAACGTAAAAAAGATGAGCAAATTATGGATATCATGAAACGATTAACAGCTATTAAAAGAAAGGTCGAAAAACGTTTGAATGGAAAGCATTTGGTAGCAAATATATAATTGTTATGAAAACCATAGTCGTTATTGGTGGCAGCAAAGGCATAGGAAATGCTATTGTAAATACCTTAGTAGAAACCTATAAAGTTATAAACATAAGTAGAACAATGCCATTACCAACCCATCCTAACTTAACTCATAATTGTTGTGATGTATTAGTAGATGAATTACCTGAAATTGAAACAATGGATGCCTTAATTTATTGTCCTGGAAGCATTAACCTTAAACCTATATCAAGACTTAGCTTAGAAGATTTTAGAGAAGATTTTGAAATTAATGTAATTGGTGCTGTAAAAACAATTAAAAAGTATTTAAATACACTTAAAAACGGGAACAGCCCATCCATATTACTTTTTAGCACAGTCGCTTCAAAGTTAGGTATGCCCTATCATGCAAGTATTGCCACTGCAAAATCGGGAATTGAAGGATTGGTAAAATCTTTAGGAGCTGAACTTGCTCCAACTATTAGAATAAATGCCATTGCACCAACCGTTACAAATACAGAATTAGCATCAAAATTACTCAGAAATAGCCAAATGATTGACAATATGGTAGAACGTCATCCACTTAAGAAATTCTTGAATCCAGATGAAGTTGCTAGTATGGCTAAATTTTTGATATCGAATGAAGCGGCATCTATGTCTGGGCAAATATTTGAAATGGATTGTGGTATCGTTTCTTTTAAAATATAAACACATGAAAAACCTAATTATATTAAGTCTTATGCTATCCATATTCACAAAATCAAAAGCGCAAACAAATCCTATAGAGTCTATCTATAATATCAAAATAAATAATTTACAAGAAAAGTCAATCGATTTATCTTTGTTTAAAGGTAAATACATTTTATTCGTAAATGTAGCTTCAAAGTGTGGTTTTACTAATCAATATAAAGATTTACAAAAATTACACGAAACTTATCAAGATGAATTAGTAGTTATTGGAGTTCCTTGCAATCAATTCGGTGGTCAAGAACCAGGAACTTTTAAAGAAATCCAAACATTTTGTGAAGCTAATTATGGTGTTACATTTTTAATGACTGAAAAAGTAGATGTAAAAGGCAAACACCAACACCCCCTCTACCAATGGTTAACTCAACAAGAAAAGAATGGAAGTTCTAGTTCGTCAGTGAAATGGAATTTTCAAAAATATTTAGTGGGTAAAAAAGGCGAATTTATAGATTATTATTTCTCGGCTACCAATCCGCTAAGTGATAAAATTACGAATCATATAAAAAAATAACGATGTTTAAATTATTTAGAAAAAAATCGGAAGTCGAAAAACTAGAATCAACTTTCAAAAAATTAATGAAGGAATGGCACGAATTGTCTAGCGTGAATAGAAAGCTTAGTGATGACAAATATGCGATGGCTCAAGCTTTAGTACCAAGAATTGAACAATTAAAAAGAAATCATGAAACTCATTAAATTAATAATTACATTTCTAATTATAAATTTTTCAGCTTTAGGAATAGGCAGCTGGTTAATGAATAATGGGCCACAGAGCGACTGGTATACTTCATTAAACCAAGCGCCTTGGACGCCACCAGGTTGGGTTTTTGGAGCCGCATGGACAACCATTATGGTTTGTTTTTCTATTTATATGGCATACCTATATTTAAAAATCCCAACTAGTAAAGTTATTATACTATTTAGTATACAATTTGTTTTAAATGTCATCTGGAATTATATATTTTTCAATAAACATTTAGTTGGTTTAGGTTTAGTCGTGATTATAGGATTAACTATTGTGATTGGTATCTTTTTAATTTTATTTAAAGACGATTTAAAATTAAAAACACTTTTAATAGTACCCTATTTTATTTGGCTATGCGTAGCAACTTCTTTGAATGCTTATATTTTAATTAATAATTAGATTCCCTTCATTTTTTAATATCTATGAAAATATATACGCTTCATAAAAAACAAAATTTACCTATAACGTTACAACAAGCTTGGGACTTTTTATCGAACCCTAAAAATTTGAAAGTAATAACGCCAGATTATATGGGTTTTCATATTTTGTCTGGAGCTGATAGACCTATGTTTGCAGGTCAAATCATTCAGTATATAGTCACACCTGTTTTGGGTATTAAAACAAAATGGGTTACTGAAATAACTCATGTTAATAACAAACATTACTTTGTAGACGAACAACGCTTTGGCCCCTATGCACTATGGCATCACAAACATTTTATAAAAGAAATTGATGGCGGCGTAGAAATGGAAGATATAATTGATTATAAAGTCCCTTTTGGTTTTCTTGGGCAACTAGTCCACCCTATTTTAGTAAAACCTAAATTGGAAGAAATATTCAATTACAGAACTAAAAAGTTAGAAGCATTATTTGGAAAATATTAGATGAAACAAGCCATTAACATATTTTGGTTTCGTCGTGATTTACGATTAGACGATAACCACGGATTATTTGAAGCTTTAAGTGGAAACCAACCAGTACTACCCATTTTTATTTTTGATACAGAGATTTTAGACAAGCTTCCAAAAGAGGATGCACGGGTAACATTTATTTATGAATCATTACAAAATATTAGAAAAACACTACAAAATAAATATAGTAGCAGTCTTGCCATGTATCATGGAAAACCGTTAAATATTTTTAAACAACTAATTGAAACGTATGCTGTTGAAACTGTATATACCAATCATGATTATGAACCGTATGCTAAAGCACGTGATGTTGAAATTAAGACTTTTTTAACTGAAAATGATATCGCATTTAAAACCTTTAAAGACCAAGTTATATTTGAAAAGAACCAAGTTGTTAAAGCTGATGGCACACCTTATATGGTGTATACACCATATATGAAAACTTGGAAATCAAATTTTAAACAGAATGATTTAGAAATATTTGATACCAAACCGCTTCTGAATAAGCTCATTAAAAATAAAGATTTACCCAATTTGAGTTTGTTGGATATGGGTTTTACAATGTCCAATCAAAAAATACCTGATTATACCGTTACCCCAAACCTAATACAAAATTACGAAGCCACTCGAAATTTTCCGGCAAAAGACACGACATCTAGATTAGGTCCTCATTTACGTTTTGGAACTGTAAGTATTCGTAAAATGATGCAAAAAGCCATTACCGAACCAAATGAAATATTTTGGCAAGAACTTATTTGGCGCGAGTTTTTTATGATGATACTTTGGCACTTTCCACATACAATAACAGAAAGTTTTAAACCTCAATACGACAGAATAGTATGGAGAAATAATGAAGAAGAATTTAAATTATGGTGTAAAGGTAGCACTGGATACCCATTAGTAGATGCTGGTATGCGACAACTCAATGAAACAGGTTTTATGCATAACCGTGTACGTATGTTGGTTGGTAGTTTTTTATGCAAACATTTACTTATTGATTGGCGTTGGGGTGAAGCTTATTTTGCCGAAAAATTACACGATTATGAGCTTGCAAGCAATGTTGGTAATTGGCAATGGGTTGCTGGTTGTGGTGTAGATGCAGCGCCCTACTTTAGAATTTTTAATCCAACTACACAAATAGATAAGTTTGATAAAAACTTAGGATATATTAAACAATGGTGTCCCGATTTTCAAGAGTTAACATACCCAACACCAATAGTTGATCATAAATTTGCTAGAGAACGGTGTTTACAGGTTTATAAAGCGGCTTTACAATAATTTTAATTCTTTTGAGATCATAAAACACATCAAAAAATTAAATTTACTATAATATAGTTACTATATTATCCGTTAATTGTTAATATTTCTTTAATAATACGGGTTAAAACCATATAAAATTATTAGCTTTAGTACCTTGCGAACTTATGATAATTAACGTTATTACAAGTTTATTAAAATAAAATAAAATTCATGGAAATTATTGGCACCGCTTTAGAGTTCGAACAAAGAAAACAAACTTTTAAAACAACAAGCGAACGCATAGAAGCATCAAGAGAAGTAAAAGAACTTATATTAAATTTGAACACACTTTACAAAAAAGAACAAGACCCAAAAATCATGGATCTTATGAAAAGACTGACAAGCATTAAACAGAAGATTGAAAAACGATTAAAAGGGAGACCTTAACTATCGGTTATTTTTTTAAATCACCACTGAAATATATTCTTTTTTTACTAGAAATTAAATTGTTTTATGAACAAGTCACATTTATCTAAAATAAATGAGCTTGAACTTATTCATATTTCAAGATTTATATTTCTAGTAACAATGCATAACTTTGTTTTATAACATATTCAATATTGAAACAAAAGATTCATGTCAAATGATGTAAAATTAAACATGCATTCATATATTTATAAGTTACTGAAACCCTTTCCGTATATTACTAAGCATCAAAAATACGTACATGTGCGTATTTTTTTTGACTATTTTTAACACTACATTTGACGTATCAGATTAAAAATCAACAAACTATGATACGTTTACATCTAAACCCTGCTATACTAAAAAGTTTAAATTTTAATAAAAAAGATGAAACTTTAGAAATAGAATTTAAAGACGACATTAAAACAACCGACTGTATAGACATACCAATCTCTATATTACAAGATTATGTGGATTCAATAAAACAAAGTGGTATGTTAGATACAGACGAAACACACTGCTCCAATTTAAGAATTGTACACTCTAACTTTAAAGCGTCCTAAAAACTAAAGACGCTCAATTCTAGCTCCAATAGCGCGTAAACGTTCGTCAATACGCTCGTATCCTCTATCAATCTGTTCTATGTTTTGAATCGTCGATGTACCTTTGGCAGATAAAGCTGCAATAAGTAAGGACACACCCGCACGAATATCTGGAGACGTCATGTTAGTGGCTTTTAAAGTTGATTTAAAATCATGCCCAATTACAGTGGCACGGTGCGGGTCACAAAGAATAATTTTAGCCCCCATATCAATCAATTTATCAACGAAAAACAAGCGACTTTCAAACATTTTTTGATGAATAAGTACACTACCTCTAGCTTGTGTGGCTACAACCAAAATAATACTTAATAAATCGGGCGTAAATCCTGGCCAAGGTGCATCAGAAATAGTTAAAATAGAACCATCAATAAAACTTTGTATTTCATAACCATCGTTATGTGCAGGTATATGAATATCATCGCCACGTTTTTCAACCGTAATCCCTAATTTTCTAAAAACTGCAGGTATTACTCCTAGATCGTCCCAAGAAACATTCGTAATGGTAAGTTCACTTTTAGTCATAGCAGCTAGACCGATCCAGCTACCAATTTCAATCATATCGGGTAACATGGTATGCTCGGTACCTCCTAAAGCATCAACACCATCAATAATTAATAAATTAGAGCCTACACCACTAATTTTGGCGCCCATGCGGTTTAACATTTTACATAATTGTTGTAAATACGGCTCGCAAGCAGCATTATAAATAGTTGTACGGCCTTCTGCTAATACAGCAGCCATTACGATATTGGCAGTTCCAGTTACCGAAGCTTCTTCTAGCAGCATATAAGCTCCTTTGAGTCTTTTAGCTTCTACACCATAAAACTGTTCTTCTTTACTGTATCTAAATGTAGCACCTAAATTAATAAGACCTTCAAAATGAGTATCTAACCTACGACGACCAATTTTATCACCGCCAGGTTTAGGAATATAACCTCTTCCAAAGCGAGCTAATAACGGACCTACAATCATAATAGACCCACGTAAACCGCGACCATCAACTTTAAATTCGTCCGATTCTAAGTATTTTAAATTAACATCATCCGCTTGAAACGTATATGTACCATGTGCTAATTTTTCTATTTTAACACCTAATTTTCTTAGTAAGTTAATCAGCTTATTAACATCTACAATGTCTGGGATATTATTAATAGTAACCAATTCTGGTGTTAATAAAACCGCACATAAAATTTGTAATGCCTCATTTTTTGCACCTTGTGGTTGTATGCTACCTTTTAATTGGTGACCACCTTCAATTTTAAATGTTCCCATATATATTTAGAAGCGTTTTCTTTTATGATTTGAAGCGCCTTTTTTGTTATAAGCGCCTTTTTTGGTTGTATTGTTCGAAGCAAATTTAGTTTTGGTGCGCAGTAAACTTGTAGCATCGGATAAATCTTCATCTGAATTTTTCAAATTTATTTTACCTTCTGAAAGCTCATACAAATGCTGATAAATCACATCATCTTCCACCGTGTCTTTATTCCAATTCAAAAAACACTTTTTCATGTGATTTGCAATAGTATAAGTCAATGCTTCTTTTAGATCCCCATCTTCCCATGTATTAGCAACATCTATCATGGTTTTAATATTGTTTCCGTAAAAACGGTATTTGGGGAAATTTTGTGGATATTCTAAAGGTTCTGGATGCTCTTCTAAAAGTTCTTTAGTAGGCTTTTCGTATGGTGAATCCACATCCAATTCAAAATTGGCCATTATAAAAAGCTGATCCCATAATTTATGCTGAAAATCGGGGACATCTCTTAAATGCGGTTGCATATTACCCATTACCGAAATAATGGCTTTAGCAACTTTATTGCGTTCTTCTTTAGTTTCAAGGGTTTTTGCGTAATTAATCATTTTCTGCATGTGACGCCCGTATTCGGGTATGATTAAATGTTCACGCTCTGTGTTGTATTCTAAATCTTCTATTATCAAAATAAATTGTGTAGAGTTATGGGTTAAAGGCATGTAGTTGTTATGCCAGTGCAAAATACAAAAAAAAACTAAAGACTTATGACGCCTTCCACTTTTTCTGCCACTTCTTTGTACTTTTCTATAACCGTTTCGGGGTTTTTCAACAAAACATGTATAGAAATGCTAGTATATTTACCGTTTTTAGATTCTGTCGTTTGTATTACAGCCCCCATATTATCAAATATAGATTCTACTTTAGCGATGCTAGATGAGTTGGACTTAACAATAAATTTATACAAATACTCCGAAGGCCAAGTAGTGGTATCGTACAATTGTGTTTTTAACTTTTCGTAAAATTCATCCGAATTTGGAGGTGTACTCATAGTATTTTTATATACTGCAAATATACATTTAGTAAGTACATTATAAAAATAAACGTATTTAAAATTTGGGCGTTTCCCTCCTACCGTCGGGTCGGGCTTTCTGTTGCAAGTCCTCGCTCGTACCTCGCTGTGGGCTTTCCACGTCAATCCCTAACGCACCACCATTAGTAACTGGGTCAGTCGCAGTTGCTGTATTCACTAATCTTATTTTATCCATCATTAATTGTTAATTATCAATTGTTAATTATTAATTTTACAACTAAATTTTCACTTTTGAACACAAGAAAAATTGTAATAACTGGGGGTCCTGGCACAGGAAAATCGACTTTAATAAACGAATTGATAAAAAGAGGGCATACCTGTCTTGAAGAAATTTCACGTCAAGTAACCTTAGATGCCAAAAAAGAAGGTATTCACCAGCTCTTTTTAACCAACCCCTTATTATTTAGCGAACTGCTTTTAAAAGGTAGACAACAACAATTTGAAGCCGCCAATAAATTACAATCAGATCTTATTTTTTTCGATAGAGGCCTCCCCGATGTTCTTGCCTATATGAATTATATTGGAGATACCTATCCGCAATCGTTTATAGATAGCTGTAAAAATGCGGTGTACGACACCGTTTTTATTTTAAAACCTTGGGAAAGCATTTACACCAGCGACAACGAACGCTACGAAAGTTTTGATCAAGCCTTAGAAATTCACGACCATTTGCTTAATACCTATCAACAGTTTAATTACAATCTAATTGACGTGCCTTTTGGCACCGTAGAAAACCGAACCGATTACATTTTAAAAGCGTTGAACCTATAAAATGGAACAACCCATAAACATATTAGAACGCTATTGGAATTTTACCGAATTCCGCCCCGAGCAAGAAGCCATCATCAATGCGGTTATTAAAGGGGAAGATACGTTTGTACTGCTTCCCACCGGTGGTGGAAAATCGCTATGTTTTCAAATACCTGCTTTAGCCAAAGAAGGTATTTGTGTGGTTATTTCTCCATTGATAGCCTTAATGAAAGACCAAGTACAGCAGCTTAATGATAAAGGTATCAAAGCCATGGCACTTACAAGTGGCATCACGTACAGCCAATTAGATACGCTTTTAGATAATTGTATTTATGGTAATTATAAGTTTTTATATCTGTCGCCCGAACGTTTACAACAAGAACTTGTGCAAGAACGCATCAAGCAAATGCATGTGAATTTAATTGCGGTAGATGAAGCACATTGTATTTCACAATGGGGTAGTGATTTTAGACCTGCATATAAAAATATCGTTTTACTGCGCCAATTACAACCCACCATTAATGTCGTGGCCTTAACAGCATCCGCAACTCCTGAAGTGGTAGACGATATTATTAAAGAACTTGATTTTATTCAACCCAAAGTATTTAAACAGTCGTTTTACAGACCTAATTTAGGGTATATGGTATATCATGAAAATGATAAATACTATCGTATTGAAACCATTTTAAAAAAATATAAAGCATCTTCTATTATTTACGTTCGAAACAGAAAATCCACTTTAGAAGTTAGTTCCTTTTTAAATTCTAAAAGCATTTTAGCAACTTATTATCATGGTGGTTTAACCAATGTAGAAAAAGACACAAACATGACGCTTTGGCTACAAAACCAAAAACAAGTGATGGTGGCCACAAACGCATTTGGAATGGGTATTGACAAGCCCGATGTTAAAACGGTTATCCATCTAAATTTACCTGAAAGTATTGAAAGTTATTTTCAAGAAGCGGGTCGTGTAGGACGTAATGGAGACAAAGCTTTTGCTGTTATTTTAAAAAATAATAGTGACGAAGTCTCTGTTAAAAATCAGTTTTTGAGTGTTTTACCAACTGTAGATTTTGTAAAGCAAGTCTACAGAAAACTATGTAGTTATTTTCAAATATCATACGGTGAAGGTGAATATGTTACATCTGATTTTGATTTTAATTCTTTTTGTAAAACCTACAGCTTTAATTCAGTTTTATCATATAATGCCTTATTATTATTAGATAGAAATAGTGTAATTACGCTTTCAAAACAATTCAAAAATAAAGTATCGGCGCAATTTATAATATCGAGTGGGTCGCTTTTTAATTATTTAGAAAGTCATTCAAATTTTAACCTAATAGTTAAATCAATCTTAAGAATGTATGGTGGTATTTTCGACCAGAATACAAAAATAGATCTCGTTAAAATTGCAGAAAAAGCATCTACAAACGAAAATGAAGTAACAAAAACACTGCTTCAATTGGAAAAAGACGAAATCATCACCTTAAATTTAGCAAAAACGGATGCACAAGTTACTTTTATCGAGCCACGTGAAGATGATAAAACCATCAACCGCATTGCATCTATCATAGAACAACAAAACGAATTAAAGCAGTTTCAAGTAAAAGAGATGCTTAAGTATATTGAAAACGAATCGGTATGTAAAAGCATGCAACTACTCGCCTATTTTGGCGAGAAAGATGCTAAACCCTGCGGCATTTGTTCCGTATGTACAAATACTAAAAAAACAATAAAACCACCAGACCTAACTATCATTAGAAAACAGGTGATAGAGTTGTTGGAAACAGGCGACAAATCTTCAAGAAACATGGTTGCAGCCTTAAACTGCTCGGAAACCGATTTAAAAACAGTTTTAAAATTACTTTTAGAACACCATATTATTTCTATAACACCAAGAAACACATATAAATTAAGTCATTTGTAAAACAATTATGCTGGTTTCAAATGATCCATTAAAAAATAAGAAACATTAACAAATGAGAGATTTAAGAATTGTATTTATGGGTACGCCCGATTTTGCCGTAAACACATTAAAAACATTAGTAGCGGCCAATTATAATATTGTGGGGGTTATTACAGCACCCGATAAACCTGCGGGACGCGGACAAAAACTAAACGAAAGTGCCGTAAAACAATATGCTGTTTCTCAAAATTTGACTGTATTACAACCTACTAACTTAAAAAATGATGCTTTTTTAAATGATTTAAAGTCACTTAACGCAAATCTTCAAATTGTTGTCGCTTTTAGAATGTTACCAAAAACTGTTTGGCAAATACCCAAATATGGTACTTTTAATTTACATGCTTCCTTACTACCAAACTACCGTGGAGCAGCACCTATTAATTGGGCTATTATTAATGGTGAAACAAAATCGGGTGTTTCAACCTTTTTTATTGATGAAAAAATTGACACAGGCGATATGATTCTTCAAGAGTCTATTGATATAAACCCAGAAGAAAATGCAGGCAATTTACACGATAAATTAATGCACTTAGGTAGTCAATTGGTCTTAAAAACAGTTGCATTAATACAACAAGGTTCGGTTAAAACCATTCCTCAAACAGAATCGTCTGATATAAAAACCGCTTATAAATTAGATAGAGACAACTGTAAAATAGATTGGAATGATTCTTTAGAAAATATTTATAACTTAATTCGTGGACTAAGTCCTTATCCTGCGGCTTGGAGTACTCTCATTAATGGTGATGATAGCTTAGATGTAAAAATTTATGCTGCAGACAAAGAATTTGAGATACATAACCAAAGTAATGGAACGATTATTTCTACAAAAAAAGAATTAAAAGTTGCTGTATCAAATGGTTATATTATTATTAAAGAAATTAAGCTCCCAGGAAAGCGTAACATGGATGTGAAATCGCTTTTAAATGGTTATGATTTTCAAGCCCATGCGAAAATGCGCTAAACCCTCATTCTCATTGATATTCTTTAATTTCATCGATAAAACAGATATCCTTTATCAACAAAAGAACTAAGTTATCAACAAAACAGTGCTTTTCCCTTGCTATTACTTGCGTGATTGCATAATCCGTATAAATTTGTAATAGGATTTAACAAAATGTTTAACCAATTTTATTAATATTAAATTTTTTATTATGAACAAAACAGATTTAATCGATGCAATGGCAGAACACGCTGGAATTACTAAAGCAGCTGCAAAAAAAGCATTAGAAGGTGCCCTTAGCGAAATTGAAGGTGCTTTGAAAAAAGGTAACCGCGTTTCTTTAGTAGGATTTGGCTCTTGGTCAGTTTCTAAAAGAGCTGCAAGAGAAGGTAGAAACCCACAAACTGGAGCTACCATCAAAATTAAAGCTAAAAAAGTTGTTAAGTTTAAAGCTGGATCAGATTTATCAAACGCTGTAAACTAATTATTTACGTCTTTTTATATTAAAAATGCCTTCAAAAATTTGAAGGCATTTTTTTATATTTCCATAAAACAGTTGTTTTTTTAATAAAAAAATATTAGATTTAGTTACTAATTCCTATATTGTATGGTAACAACAACACCAAAAAAAGGTAATTTGTTAATCGCCGAACCTACCATTATTGGTGATATTTCTTTTAACCGATCTATTATTTTACTAGCGGATCATTCACCCGACGGCTCCATAGGTTTTATATTAAACAAACCGCTAGACTACACCATTAACGACTTGGTTCCAGAAGTAGAAGCTACTTTTAAAGTGTATAATGGCGGTCCTGTTGAACAGGATAATTTATACTTTATCCATAAAGTGCCACATTTAGTTCCTAATAGTATTGAAATTTCTTTGGGTATTTATTGGGGAGGTGATTTTAGTAATGTTGCAGAACTTATTGCTAAACAAATTATAAATGAAAACGATATTAAATTCTTTTTGGGATACTCTGGATGGGATGCTAGTCAGTTAGAAAATGAATTAAAATCTAATTCGTGGTTAGTAACCGAGAATATTTATAAAAATCAAATTCTTGAAAAGGACTATGAAACGTTTTGGAAAGAAAAAATGTTAGAATTCGGAGACGAGTATAGCATTTGGAGTAACGCACCAGAAAACCCTAACTATAATTAGCTTAAGCGTAATTTTACATTCAATTTTTGTAGAATAATTTTTGATATATCTGCATTAAACAGCTTCTTACGATATTTAGTTACAGGTTGAATACCTACAATAACGTTGGTAATAAAAATTTCATCGGCTTTTTGAAGTTCGAAAGGAGAGACTGATTCTTCAATAAATTCATACTCTGGCAAAGTTTTTAAAACTTCTGTAATTTGTTTACGCATAATACCTTTTAAACAACCATCAATAATAGGTGGTGTTTTTATTATATTTCCCTTAACAACAAAAATATTACCATTTAATGCTTCTATAACATGCTTGTTGGTATTTAAAATTAAACAATTGGATAAATTATTTTCTTTAGCATAAATACTTCCAACTGTATTAAGAGCCTTATTATTAGTTTTTAAAGTAGATAATAAACTGGGGGATACATAATAATCTTTAAACAAATCCACTTCATAAAAATCATTTTTAAAGACATAAAAATCATTATCAATTTGTTTTACAGATATCATAAAACTCACATCATTCGTAGTTGGCAAATAAAGTCCTCCTTCATTTCTATGTACCATTAATTTAACTCTCGCCGAAGCATTGTTTAAATTGTTAGCTTTTAATGTGTTTTGAATTTGTTCTTCAAGGAATTCCATAGTAAAGCTCATCGGGATTTCCATACGCATAATACGCATAGAAGCCATAAGTCTAAAATAATGATCTTCCCAAAAAAACAATTTGCCGTGTGATGATTTTATGGTTTCAAAAAGAGCATCGCCATAAGCATATCCTCGATTGTTTATTGATATTAATTGCTCTTCTGTTGTGATAGTTCCGTTAAAATTCGTCATAAAAAAGTCCCGAAGTAAATTCGGGACAAATATAATTTAAATATCCTGTTTTTAATTAAGCAGAGCCTAATACTTGTTTTAAACTGGAAATTTGGTTTTCCCAAAGCATTTTAGATTCTTCCACTTCATCTGCTTCTGCAAAATCGGTAATTATTAGCGATACATCTTTAGTTATTTCATCTACCTGTATTTTAATTTCAAAATAAGAAGTATTGTCATCGTCATCATTTAACCATCTAAACCTAATGCGCTCATTCGTTTTTTTACTTATTAATTTTGCTTTTTCCTCGCTATCATCCCAAATAAATGTAAATAACTCGCCTCTAGAATTCACATTATCAGAAAACCATTCGGATAAACCAGAAGGTGTCGAGATATATTGATAAATTAATTGAGGGGAAGCTTGTATAGTAAATTCAATTTCAAATTTGATTTTTTCATCCATAAGTACTGTAAAAATTTTAAGTTCCCAATATATACATTAATTAATAAGAACCGTAATTATTTTTAATAATAATTTACTTAAGTAATGTTTGTAGACAACAATAATGTTTTTATATTTGCAGCCTTAAATTAGGCGAGGTAGCTCAGTTGGTTAGAGCGTCGGATTCATAACCCGGAGGTCGGGGGATCGTGCCCCCCTCTCGCTACAAGGTAAATAAAGGAAAAGCTGAAGATGAGTCTTCAGCTTTTTATTTCAGTACAACAAATGGGATCAACTCTAAAACTTGTGGAATTTAGTATTGAATACACATCTAAAAGAATTGGATCATTGAAAATTTTTTGTAATATCTTTTATGATACCTTCATGATTTGTTACAATAAAATTAATGGGTTTAAAATAGCCTCCATTACTATCTTCAGCTGAACAAGCAGTTAAACCTACTATTAAGTCCATTTCAGCTTTAAAACGAATCAAATCACCTTGCTTAGAAGTCGGTGGCAATACTTTAAGTTTTCCTGTAGCATCAAATTGAACATTCATAAAAATATTGAAAGCAGTTGGTATTTCGTCAATTTCAATATCATATCTCATCAAATTCTTATATAAGTTTTCCAAACAACTGGGGTGGTAAGAAGGATTATTATACATAATTTTAAATGTTTCTGGACTACAAGGTGCTAATAGGAAATCATTTCTGCCGTTGCTATCCTCTTTAATTTCCATCATTTTTTGGGAGCGATTACTCCATAAAAAATTTCCTTTGGTTAATAAGATGGTTTCTTCAAAATCCATGGTCTTTCCTGACGAAATTCTTTCTTTTTTATCTGCTCGGTTAAAAAGAACCATATCGCTCACTTGCTTTCCAAGAGGATCGATAACCGTAAGCGTGTCTCCCTTATCCATTTCAAACGCTGCACCCGATTGAGGTGCGATAATATTTACTCCCTCCATAAATTTTAGTTTTTAGGGTGAAAAGGACATTTCCAATCCTTGGAAACTTCCCTTCCACTATATTGTTTAGTCTCTGTTTCTGAGCCAAAATCAGATAAAACTGGGTTTATAAACCCTTGTAATTCCTCATCTCGACTACGGATTCTTTTTTTAACAGTTTGATAAATCCCCATCTCTCTTAATTTTTCAAATTGCCAATGTAAATTAAAAACCATGGTACAATAAGGTGCTTTTCGAGCTATTCTGGAGCTTTCTGGATGCATTCCAATAATATAAAAAGCCTTACCCTTAATACTAAAACTAAAATTTGGATTATTGGGGTCTTGACTAACACTAGAATCCCAAGCTTTATTATCATGATCGTGAAGTTGTTGTAAAAAATTCCACATGGCTTTTTCAAACTGTAACTCCGATGTGAATTTATTGTTTTTAAAACAAATAATTAAAGATTCGAATTCGTTAGATTCATAATTATAGTTATTTAAATAATGTTCAATATCCGACAAAATGGGTAATATTATTTCATCAGAAGTAATGTCATCATAAATTTTCAAATTATAATTATTCATTGCAAAAACGGTATTGGCCATGACACATGGGTGCTTTTTTTCAATGATGAAATTTCTATATTCAAGTTGAATTGAATTTGACTCTTGTTGATTCATAAAAGTTGTTATTACTATTTTATGTTCATTTCAAAATACATATCATCTTTTGACATCTTTCAAAATCCAATCGTCAACTGGATGATTGTTTTCTTTATGTAGAACTACTAAATCTCCTGTAGTTTCAAATACTACAGCTTTAACTTCTGAAAGTCTGGTTACATTAGATTCTCGTAATTTTGACCTTAAGTCTCCCTCTGTTACTCTTACTGCCTTCATATTATCCCTTAAGATGATATCTCCATCCATTAATAGGGTTGGCTGATTGTCTATAATGTATCTAAACCACTTATAGCGACGTAAAAATGCAGCAATTAATTGAAGGAGATAAACCATAAAAAGTCCTATGGCACCTTCTAAAAGACTAACAGATTTAGAAAGAATGGTTGTTGCAATCATGGATCCAACAGCCACAGTCATTGCAAAATCGAAACTAGACATTTTAGAAAAACTCCTTTTTCCTGCTATTCGTGTGTAAATAATAATTGCTAAATAAATGCCACAACTAGTAAGAAGTATTAGTAATAAAGATTTTTCTGTTAAATCAAAAAGATTGTTCCAAACCTGAGTAAAAATATAATCAGAGTATTCCATGGTAAAAGTTTTATTAATAAAATAAAAGAAGAATTATTTGATTATTTCCCATTAACCAGAAAGGCATGAATTACTCCTGGAATCCAACCAATTAGTGTAAGTAAAATACTTATAACCAAGGTAGTACCAACACCATGTTTCATAAATACAGCTAACGGTGGTAATAAAATATTAAGTATAATGATGATTAAAGACATAATTATTTGTTTTAAATTTTGAATAAATAATTAAGTATAACATGTTAAAATTCAGCTTATTTTTATTTCAAAAAAAAGACTTGAATTGTATTTCTATATTTCTGTTATGAACTTTTATTTATATAATTATTTTAGTCAAAATTATAAATAACCGCATAATTAAAGGAACTCAAATGGTTAAATAAAGAACTCAAACAAGTAAATGCCATTGGACTTCGCTAGGTCTTTTGAAGTGTTTTCCAACACATCTAAACTTAACAATTAACTATTATTTGATATATTTACTACCAAACCTGTAGCCATACCTTAGAACGATACAAAATCTACAACTTATAATAAATGTAATAACAAAATAAGATTTATGTTTTTTTATGTTTTGCTTCGTTTATTTTCTTTTTTTTGTACATTTGAAAATTATCAATCATATTTTATAACAAAAGTCTTATTCAATTTAAATAAACTTATTAAATGAGAACATATTATGATAATTAATATAAAAAAGGTAATCGATTATTTCATCTTGATGTTTCTATGTGTATTTTTAATTCAATGTGGCAATTCTCAGCAAAAAAAAGCAAAACCTCGCATACTAATAAGTAGTGACATAGGAGGAACTGACGATGATGATTTCCAATCAGCGATACATTTATTTATGTATTCCGATTTATTTAACATCGAAGGACTTATTTCATCACCCTTTGGAAATGGTAGAAAAAAAGATTTTCTTGATATGATAAATCTTTATGAACAAGATTTTCAACAATTAACAAACCACAACAAAAATTTACTAAAGCCTAATTATTTAAGAAGTATCTGTAAACAAGGAGCTATCCCAAGTGCTCCTTTCAAAGGGTATGATTTACCAACTGAAGGTTCAGAATGGATTATAAAATGTGCAAAAATAAAAAGCGACCAACCATTATGGGTTTTAGTTTGGGGTGGTATCGAAGATGTTGCCCAAGCATTACACGATGCTCCTGAAATTGAAAAAAACATTAAAGTGTACTGGATTGGTGGTCCTAACAAAAAATGGTGTATAAATGCATATGCCTATATAGCAGAAAATCATCCAAATCTATACATCATTGAAGCCAATGCCACTTACCGTGGGTGGTTTATGGATAATGAGTCTCCTGAAGATATAAAAGGAGATCAATATTATGATAATTTTATTCAAGGAAGAGGTGCTATGGGTAAAGCTTTTAAAAATTATTACAACGGTAATATTAAAATGGGAGACACTCCTTCCCTAGCCTATTTAATGAATGGTGAACCTAATGACCCAAAAAGTGAAAGTTGGGGAGGTAGTTTTACGTCAATAAATAGAAGTTCGAGAAATGTTTTTGAAAGAAATACAACAACTTCCGATACGGTAGCTGCTTATGCTGTTCTAGAGTGGAGGTTTAAAGGTCCAAAATTAGAAATCCCTCAAGATTCTGCATGTTTTACATTAGAAATTTCAAAACAAATTTGGCCAGGGTATTATCTTGGAAATGGTGTTTATGGTGTAAGGTATTCATCTAAAAAACCTGAAATTTGCTCCTATATAACTGCAAGTAATATCTCAGAATTAAACGGGCAAACTGGACAATTTGTAAGTACAACACCATGGCCCGGGCAACCAAACGCACATGATTACCAATTAGGACCTAATTGGTTTGGTGATAAAATAGAACCTGAATTTTTCCTAAAAGACCAACAAGGAGCAAAAACAATATCTAAACATCGTAAAACCTTCTTAATGGATTGGGCTAAAAGATGGGAATGGCTTAAAAAATAAGACTCTTTGTAAGTAAGTTTTTAAATTTAAAACAAATTAATAAACATGAAATTTCACCTTAAATTATTGGTCATACTCTTTTTTATTTCCAATGCATCTGAAATAAACTCTCAAGAAAAAAAGAACAACAAAAATTCACCTACACACAAACCTTCTGCTGTAAAACTTACTGAAGTTTCATGGCATGATATGGGTTGTTATAAAATTGAAATGGAAATGGGTACCGTCTATTTTGAAAAAGACAATGGGGTATCTGGATTTAAAAGTTTTATAGATACAGAAGGAAACGATTGGGTAGCATCCTATTTAGAACCTGGGCCTAATGGTGATTTTCGTGGGTTTCCTAATAGTGTTGGAAATTTTGGGCATGCGGGTCGCGATAGCGGTTCTACAACAACTATTGTTAACGGGATAACAGAAGGAGACCAAGTAATTTTAGAATCCACCAATGGGAAATTCACCTTTCAATATTGGTTTTTTGCAGATCGGGTAGCTATAAAAGTTTTAAAATCTGAAGGTGAATATAATTTCTTGTTAGAGTGTGTTGCTGGTGGAACTGCAGATGCAGAAGATTATTTTGTAACTGCCGATGGAAAAAAACATATTCCCACAAACGATGGCGAATTTGATGATTTTACACCAGAATGGTTTTATTTAGGCGATGCAAAATCAAAAAACGTTCTTTTCTTAGCTAAAACTCCAGAAGATGATGCTCCAAACGAAAATCATCGTCAAATTCGTCCTAATGGTCAGCACAATATGGATCTTTACAGCTTCGGACGTACGGGTAAAGAAGAAAAATATCAGGTACGCGGGATGAGTGGTAATGAGCATATCTGTATCATTGGGTTTGCACCCGTAACGACATCTCACAACGAAATTGCAGCCATGGTTGAAGGTTTTCTTTCAGATCCCTTTAAAAGTAGAGTTAAACCAATAAAGATATGGACCAGTGCTATTTTAAATAAAAAAAAGGAATGGTATGGTTCAGATGAAGCTTTAGCTATTGCTAAAAACGTAATTCAGTACCAATCAACGCAAGGTGGGTTCCCTAAAAGCACCGATTTAGCTCGTGCACCACTTACACCCGGAGACATTCCTCCTGAAGGACGCGGACGGGCAAACAGTATAGATAATGATGCCACTTCGGTTCCCATGGAGTTTCTAGCTAAGGTAATAAGTGCAACTGGTGATGAAAAACTTAAAGCATCCTTTGCTCGCGGCTTAGACTACCTATTCGCAGCACAATATCCTAACGGTGGATGGCCACAATTTTGGCCACTGAGAGGTGATGAATACTATTCACGAATAACCTATAACGATGCCGCAATGATTCAGGTAATGAATTTATTAAGTGGCGTTGTAAATGGCAAACCTCCATACAATTTTGTAGACGCTAACCGCAAAGCCAAAGCTACTATTGCCATTGAGCGGGGTTTAGATTGTATTCTTAAAACTCAAGTGAAACAAAATGGAAAACTCACGGCGTGGTGTGCTCAATATGATGAAAAAACACTACAACCAGCTTGGGCTCGTAAATACGAACCACCTTCCTTATCAGGTGGTGAAACTGTAGGTATTATAGAATACTTAATGTCCATAGAAAATCCAACTCCCGAAATAATTAATGCAGTAAATGCTGCGGTTACTTGGTTGAGAGATGTGGCGATAAAAGGCGTACAACTTAATAAAGTTCGCAACCCTGACGGAAGAATGGAAAGAATTTTAGTAAAAGATCCCAAAGCACCTCTTTTATGGGCTCGTTTTTATGAACTTAACACCAACCGTCCTATATATTTAGATCGTGATTCTGTTTTTCATTATGATTTTTCAGAGGTTGGCTATGAACGTAGAAGTGGTTACGATTATCATGGGTTTTGGGCTACAGATTTGTTAGAAAAAGAATATCCAATTTGGATCGCTAAATATGGGAAAATTAATGCTTCAAAAACTAAAAAAAAAGAAAAAACTAAAACTAAAAAACTAGACAAAGTAATTAAAGAAAAGGTAAAAACAGAGATTATTGAAGCCGAAAACGGAAAATTCTCAGGTATTATTGATCGACATAGCTGTTGGCATCATGTTATGCTTACCGATGCCCCACACTCAACACACTCTGGTCGTGGGGTTGTAGATACAAAAAATGAAATCGGGAGTTATATTGAAGTTAATTATACCGCCGCATGGACTGGATTACATCGTATTACAGTCCGATACACACACATAAAGGAGGATCCTCGTCCAGGGGAATTGCTAATAAATGGCATTCGAGTTGGAACACTTGCCATGCCACAAACCGAAGCGTTACCTGCATGGAAAACTCAATCCATGGAAGTTAATTTACAAGCTGGGTTAAACATTATAAAGCTTGAAGCCCTTAATGAAGGGGGGTTACCAAATATGGATTATATTAAAGTGGCAGAAATTAGAGATATTGCAGAAGGCTCCCTTCCTAATATACACATTTTAGAAGCTGAAGATGGAAATTTTACAGGAAAAGAAGACCATCATAGCTGTTGGAACTTTATAGCTCAGATACCCGCTGAACATAGTGGTTTTACTGGAGAAGGCTATGTTGATACACATAATGAAGTTGGAAGTTTTATTGAAGTACAGTACAATGCTCCAAATACAGGTAAATATGAGCTAGGAATTCGATATGTACATGGAAAAACAGATGTTAGACCAGCAGAAATTCAAGTTAATGGTATTATTTCAAATCCATCACTAGCATTTCTTCCTACAAATGCATGGACTGCTTGGACAACTATTACAACACCTATCGATTTAAAAAAAGGAAATAACACCATACGATTTTCGGCTATAAGTATAGAAGGATTGGCAAATATTGATCATTTTGCTTTTACGCCTAGCATCCAATAAACACCCAAACTACATACAAACAGCTTAAAATAATTTCATGAGACTAGACCAGATGAAGCTGTCTTAAAAAAGTAAATCAAAATTGATAGTATAATAATTTAACAAAATGAAAATACTTGTAATAGAAGACGAACCTGAAATGCAAGGATTGATAAAACAATTCCTTGAAGATGAAAATTATGTAGTAGAAATAGCCGGTAATTTTCAATCAGGACTGAATAAAATCGTATCTTATGATTACGATTGCATCCTGCTTGATATTACACTTCCCGATGGAAACGGACTTGATTTATTGCAAAAATTGAAAAACTTAAATAAAGCGGACAGTGTTATTATTATTTCAGCAAAAGATTCTATTGATGATAAAGTTAAAGGCTTAGACCTAGGTGCAGATGATTATCTCACTAAACCTTTTCACATTACAGAATTAAATGCCAGAATAAAATCTGTAATCCGTCGAAAAAAAACAGATGGACGCAAATTACTAGAATTAGAAAATGTAAAGATTAATATTGAAGAACGCCTTGTTCTTATTAACAACCAATTGGTAGAATTAAACCGTAAGGAGTTCGATATTCTCGTTTTTTTCGGCATGAACAAATCCAGAATTGTAAGCAAATCTGCTATTGCTGAAAATATCTGGGGAGATTACATAGACCAATCAAACGACTTTGATTTTATTTATTCCCAAATTAAAAATTTACGTAAAAAGCTTCGCAACCATAATGCAGAAATAGATATCAATTCAGTATATGGAATGGGTTATAAATTAGCTTTAAAATGAAACTCATAAACCATACGTTGTGGATTCTCTCTGTAATAATATTTACAACGGTTGGTTTATGGGCTTTTCTTTTTTATTCTCAACTTTTAAGTCAGGTTAAATCCACTATAGATGAAGGTCTTACAAATCATAAAATAGCAATTATAGATAATCTAAAAGATGACAACAATATTGTCGAACAGTTGGATTTTTTAGATAAAAGCTACATTATTAAAAATGTAAGCGAAGATTATGCACTAGAAGTAAGAGATTCTTATAAAGATACTTTGATTTTTTCTAGCTTAAAACACAGAAATTACGAAGCGCGTTTACTTACTACGGCTTTCATTTCTTCTGACGGTAGGTATTTTGAAATGAAAGTCCTTTCGCATGAATTAAATAAAGGTAAATTAATAAAAAAGATCATAACATCACTACTATGGTTGTTTTTATTTCTATTCATTAGTGCTGTTTTAGTAAATAGATTTGTTTTAAAAAAGACATGGAAACCTTTCTATAAATTACTTGAATATCTTAATGATTTTAGATTAGACAAATATAATTCTCAAGAATTATCTAAAACCAATATCAAGGAATTCACCTTGTTAAATGAATCTGTTCAAAAGCTATTAAATACAAATGTTGATATTTTTAATAGCCAAAAACAATTCATTGAAAATGCATCACATGAATTACAAACACCTCTAGCAATAGGTATCAACAAACTTGAATTATTAACTGAAGACCCCGATTTATCTGCTGAACAAATCAAAAAAATCGGTAACATTATTGAATCATTTCAACGTTTGTCTGGTTTAAACAAATCTTTACTACTACTTTCAAAAATAGAAAACAAACAATTTATTTCTACTGAAACATTAAATTTTGATAAAATTATTAGCAGAATTATTGAAGATTTTTCAGATTATGCTGAATTCCAAAAAATCAAAATAACCTATTTAAAAGAAGATGAATGGGAATTTAGCATGAATAAAAACCTTGCGGATATGCTTGTGATGAATTTAATAAAGAACGCCATTATTCATAATCAAAAAGAAGGAGACATTATCATTCATTTAACATCTACCTCTTTCTCTATTGAAAATTCAAGTAATTTACCACAAATACAAGCCAATAAATTATTTACACGATTCAATAAAAATTCAAATAATAACAATTCTACAGGATTGGGGCTCGCTATAATAAAAGCCATTGTAGATATATCTGATTTATCCATTATTTACTCGTACAACAATAAGCATGTTTTTACAGTAAAAAGAAAAACTTTATAAACCTTTTATTTTATACAATGGGTAACAACAATTATTCGATTTTAAAATTCCTAATTTTTTACAGGTTAGTATCTTTTATTTGGATTTAATAAATTAAGATAAGTAGATATATACATTTCAAAAAATCAACAATTATGATGAGCAAAAAACACAAAACCTTACTTCTAATAATTATAACTTCAATATCTTTTGCCAATGCTCAATCAGTTACTAATGTTGGTCTTTATAAAACTTTTGAACGATCTATAATAAATAACAACTCTTACTCAAACAAGTTTACTGATGTCGATTTAACATGTACTTATATTTCCCCTTCGGGTAAAACAATTAATTTTTATGGTTTTTTTGATGGTGATGGACTGGGCGGAGGCGACACACTTACAGGAAATGTTTGGAAAATTCGGTTCTTACCAGAAGAAGCAGGAAAATGGAAATACAAATGGAAGTGGAGTGATGCGACTCCTGGTGGGGAAGGAACTTTTTTTTGTGACTCGAAAAATGCTGGAAAAGGTGTTTTACGTGCTTATAATGAGAATCCGCGTTGGTTTGCCTATAATGGAACCGAACCAGTATTTTTAAAATCTTACTATGATTCTAGCATGAGACCCTTTGCTCAACCTTGGGATTGTGTGCAGAATTACTACCAAACTTTTATAGATAACGGGTATAACCACCTACAAGTAAACTGGCTTCTCCCTTCTGTTACAGGTATTGATATTGCCGACTGTTCTCCCCCATCATTAACGAAGGCTATTTATGAAGAAAAAGGCAAGGCTTCATCCACTATGAACTTGGATGTCTGGAACAAAATGGAAGTCCTTTTAAGCTGGCTGAATGACAAAAACGTAAACTTATTTATGTTTTTAGGTTTCGATGGTGGCAGAAACGGCAAACCACAAGCTTGGGCTAGCCTTAGCGAGAAAGAACAAGATTTCTTAGTACGCTATGTAGTAGCTCGCATTGCACCTTATTCAAACATCATGTGGAATTACGTGTGGGAAGTAGAAGGAAATACCGAAAATGGCGAATTAGGTTGCATGAGGCTCGTTCAAAAATATGATGTCTTTAACCACTTGCGAACCTATGAAGATGAAAAACCCAATTCTCATGAATGGAATCGTCCAGAATATACGTTTGCTGGTACAGAGAACCATAGGATTCATTCAGATAATAGGGAACCTGAATTCTGGGCAGCACCTTGGACGCACCATGAAGCTTGTTTAATGAGTTATGTACAAGGCAAACCGGTTTATATGGTAGAAGGTAATGCACTTTGGCGCCACTATTGGGCTGCTACACTAATTCGAAAATCAAACCATATTCTTACCCAGTCCGATGTTCGTCAATCTGCTTGGGGGTGTGCTACGGCAGCCAGTTCTTTTACATGGTGCGGTCATACATCACTATCGTTTAAAGGTAGTGAGGGCATCCCCTTTTTCGATGGTCAAGATAACCCCTATAGGTCTGCATCCAAATCCATCGATATTCTAAACCATATTATGAATAATGAAGTTGTTTTTCATCGTATGACCCCACAGGATAGCCTGCTTTCTGGAAACAACAAACATGATGTTTGGTGCCTTGCGGAACCAGGACAACAATACCTCGTATTTTCAACTAATGATCAACCTTTCAAACTGAAATTATCAAAAGGTAAATATAACAACAACAAATGGGTAAATTCCATGACCGGAGAAAGCATAAATGTTCCTGCTTTAACTGCTTCCAAAGATGAAATAGTGCCTTTTACCCAACCGAATCCCACTATTGATTGGGTGCTTCTAATTCGTAAGGATTAGAGCCAATAATAATTAAATAAACTAATTTTTAAAACACTAACAAATGAAAAATTTAAATATATTAAGATTTATACTCATTTTATCAATCACGACCTATTCTCTATCTGCCCAAATTAAAGTTGTTTGTATCGGAAACAGTATTACTGAAGGGTGGCATGGTAATCCATCATATGTTCCAACACTTCAAAAACTGCTTGGTACAGATTATATAGTTGAAAATAATGGAAAAAGTGGTGCAACACTTTTGAAAAAGGGTAACAAACCTTATTATATGCAAGACGCTTTCTCACGAGCACTTAAATCTAATGCAGATATAATTACGATTATGCTTGGTACTAATGATACCAAATCACAAAACTGGGATAATTATAAAAGTGAATTTAAATCAGATTACGAATCATTGATTGATACTCTACAATCAACAAATAAAAATGCCAAAATATTTCTAGTTATTCCGGTTCCCGTTTGTAAAGATAATTATGGAATAAGAAACGATATTCTTAATTTAGAAATTCCAATTATCAACGAAATAGCTGATGAAAAAGGACTATCTGTTATCGATGCGAATACACCACTGCTTTCATCTTGCAACTATTTTAATGACGGTGTCCATCCGAATGATTTAGGTGCAAAAGCCATCGCAAAGATGATTTATCAAAACATATCTAAATAAAGTCCATGAGTTTGATTTTTAGGATTAAAGAAATATTTTATTGTTCCAGATTCCTTACAGAATCATTCCCATTTGTTTCCAAATTCATGTTATTTATTTGTATCAAATTATAAATGAAATGAGCCTAAATAATTTCAAGATATCCCGAAATTATAATTGGCAAATGACATCTGACTTTATTAAAAAAATTAAAACAAACAGATGAAACGAATTATAGTAATCATTGTACTTATTCTTTTTACAAAAAACACTTTTGCTCAAAATATCGATCAAAGCAAGGTACCTGCAGTTGTACTTAATACTTTTCAATTAAAATTTCCAAATGCAGAAGATGTTAAATGGAAAAAAGATAAAAAAGACTACCACATCCATTTTAAGGTAAACAATAAAGACAACAAATTAGAATTAAACTATAAAGGAAATATTCTAGAATTTTCTCAAGATTTATATATTAGTGAAATTCCAAAAACTGTTTTAGAGACCATTAAAACTAGAGTTGACTATTTTGATATCCTTGATGCTGATAAAAAGGAAAAAGGAAAAAAAACAACATACGAAATCAAATTTAAAATTGAGGGAAAATACCACTATTTCTGGATAAATGAAAAAGGTGAATTACTAAAATATAGACAAGAATTAAAAGACAGCGAAATACCTTCTTCTATTAGAGATCTTATTGTTAATAGATATGGGCGAATAGATATTGATTATTCTAAATATGTAGAAGAAGGAGACAGAATAATTTATATAATTAAAGGCGAAATCAAAGATGATGACCACCATTTTACATTTGATAAAAAGGCAAACATCATTAAACACATACATGATATTAAAAATTCTGAAATACCCTCTCCTATTCTGAAAACTATAGCTTCAGAATACAAAGACTATGAGATTAAAGATGCTGATTTTATAGAGGAAAAAGGAAAAACATATTATTATTTAAGAATGAAAAAATCAAGAAACCAAGTATATATAACCTTTAATCAGAATGGAAAAATTCTGAATTCTAAATAAGCTATAAAAATACTTAAAAGACTAAAAGTAATATCATGAAAATAGCCCACCTTATAACTTTACTAACAATAACCGTAGTAACGATTTTCGCATCTGCCCAAGAAAAACCTACAGACTATTTATCTAAAAAATGGAAAGAAGTGGCTACTAAAATGCCATCTCAATGGTATGGCTCTCATGAGGCCCAATTGATTGCAGAAAATGTTTTATTAGCACAAAAAGAAATTGGAGGCTGGGAGAAAAACAAATCATATCACCATAAATTCAATGAAAAGGACCAAGAGCATTACTTAAAAGACAAATCAGAAATTGGAGCAACATTTGACAATGATGCAACAATTACTGAATTAAGATTTCTTGCCAAAGTATTTTCACATACTAAAAACGAAAGCTACAAAAAAGCATTTGAAAAAGGATTGAATTACATTTTTAATGCACAATATGAAAATGGTGGATGGCCTCAGTTTTTTCCTATACGTAAAGGCAACGTATCGTATTCGGCACATATTACATATAATGATAATGCTATGGTTAACACCATGAAATTTCTAAAAGAAATTTATTTAGACAACAAAGAATATGCTTCTCTTCAAATTCAAAATGATATTAAAACAAAAGCTCAAAAAGCATATAACAAAGGTATTGAGTGCTTACTAAAAACCCAAATAGTTGTAAATGGAAATCCAACTGTATGGTGTGCACAACATGATGAAATTACACTTGCCCCAGCTAACGCTAGAAGTTATGAATTGGCATCGTTTAGCGGTGGTGAATCAGTTGGTATTGTATTGTTATTAATGGAAGTCGAAAAACCCTCCAAAGAAATTATAGCTTCAATTAATGGTGCTATAAAGTGGTTTGAATCTCATAAAATTGAAGGCATAAAATTAGAACGTGTTACTAATGCAGAAGGACTGAATGACAGAATAGTTGTTAAAGATAAAAATGCCTCAACATTATGGGCACGTTTTTACGATTTAGACACAGAAAAACCTTATTTCTGCGACCGTGATGGTATTAAAAAAAATACGTTTGCTGAAATTGGTCATAATCGCAGAAACGGTTATAGTTGGTTTACAAACGGCCCTGAAAAAGCCCTGAAAGAATATTCAGAATGGAAACTAAGCCATTAATGTTCTCAATAAATTATGAGAAAATAATATATACATACATGAAAAAATTAATAATAGCCTGTTTATTTTTAGTATTACTAAATAGTGATTTGGTAGCACAAAGCAAGATTCCGAAATGGGACATGTTTGAAATAACACTAAAAGGCCCTTCTAAAGGCAACCCTTTTATAGGAACTACTTTAACTGCTCGTTTCACAAACGGAAATAACGTTATTGATCAAGAAGGTTTTTATGATGGAAATGGCACTTACATCATCCGGTTTATGCCAACTGAAGAAGGTATTTGGAATTATGTTACTAGCAGTAACAAAAACGAACTGAGTGGTAAGAAAGGAAGTTTAGAATGTATAAAACCCGCTTCAAACAATCATGGTCCAGTAAGAGTGAGCAATAAATATCATTTTAAATACGAAGACGGAACACCTTATTATCCTTTTGGCACTACTATTTACGAATGGCCTTTTCAGGATGAAAACACCAAACAACAAACTATAGATTATTTAAAAACCAGCCCATTTAACAAAGCGCGCTTTTTAGCTGTCCCTCCTTACAAGGACAGGTATATTGATGGCCCAAATAAATTAACTCTTTTCCCTTTTGAAGGAAACAATAAAGACAATTGGGATTTTTCAAAATTCAATCCAGAGTATTTTAAAAATCTCGATGCATGTGTTTTACAATTAAAAAACTTGGGTATTGAAGCTGATATTATTTTGTTTCGCCCCTATGACAAAGGCAAATGGGGATTTGACACAGCAGGACAAGAAGTGAACAGACAATTTGCACGCTACATGGTGGCACGATATGCTGCTTTCAGCAATATATGGTGGAGTCTTGCCAACGAAAATAGTTTTATAAAAAACATGAGTGATGAAGACTGGGACGATCTTTTTAAATTAGTGCAAGAAAAAGACCCATACCACCATTTACGTTCCATACATAATGCAGACAGGATATATGATTATACTAAACCATGGGTAACCCACGTAAGTTACCAATATTACAATGTGGTTAAATCGCCTATTGGAACCTCTATTTTAAGAGATATTTACAACAAACCCATCGTGAACGATGAAATAAATTATGAAGGTGATATAGATAGCCGATGGGGACAATTAACTGGAGAAGAAATGACATTCCGTTTCTGGAATGCTGTAATTGGCGGTGGCTACGCAACCCATGGAGAATCTTACAAAACCAGTCCTTGGATATCTTATGGCGGTCGCTTAACAGGTTCAAGTCCATCAAGAATTGAATTTCTAAGAAAGCTTATTGAAAACAATCCAATAGGTTATTTAGAACCCATCGACCATTTTTATGAAAATAATATGCTAGGTAAAGAAGGGGAATATTACCTTATTTACTTTGGAAAAGACAAACTAAAAAAATGGGATTTTGTGCTTCCTAAAAGAGGCCTCGCTAGAGGTGTGAAATTCAAAGTAGATATCATAGACACCTGGAACATGACCATCACCCCACTTAACAAGACGTTTGAAATAATTCCTATGCCAGAGAACAATTATAAATTTACTGATAAAGATAATTCATCAATAAAATTACCATCAAAACAATTCATGGCATTGCGTATTTATAAAGTGAGCGATGGCGGAAAAGTTGAAAATGACGGTAAAAATGAACTTGAGTAAATACTTCAATAAAGAATTGTAGTTAAAAACATATCATGAAAACAAAAATCCTTAAAAAAATTATATCATGAAAATTGAAAAACTCATTTCAACAATAGTCTTGACCTTAACAATATCATTAGCTTTTGCACAAGATATAAATGAAAAACATTCGACCAAAATTAATAAAAAATGGTCACATGTAGCTACTAAAATGCCTACCGAATGGTATGGGTCTAAAGAAGCTAAATTGATTGCAGAAAATGTATTGCTTGCCCAAAAGGAAATTGGAGGATGGGAAAAAAACACGGCCTATCATTTGGAGTTTTCTGAATCTGAAAAAGCTAAATATTTATTAAAGAAAAAAGAAAAAGGAGGAACTTTTGACAATGGTGCTACTATAACAGAATTAAAATTCCTTGCTAAAGTATATTCGAACTCTAAAGATGAACGCTACAAAGAAGCCTTCATTAAAGGAGTAAACTATATCTTCAAAGCACAATACAAAAATGGCGGATGGCCACAATTCTTTCCTGTTAAAGATGCTGCAGATGAGATTGCTCTAGATAATACAGAACCATACTCAATGCACATCACCTATAATGATGATGCCATGGTGAACACCATGCAATTTTTAAAAAACATTTTTACATCTAACAAAGAATTCAACACTTTAAAGTTAGATGATAATATAAAATTAAAAGCAAAGAACGCATTTAACATGGGTATTGAATGCATTCTCAACACACAAATAATTGTAGATAATCAACCAACCATTTGGTGTGCCCAACACAATGAGAATACACTTGCTCCTGCCAATGCTAGAAGCTATGAACTCGCTTCATTCAGCGGCTCTGAATCTGTTGGAATACTGCTTTTACTAATGGATATAGAAAAACCTTCTAAAAAAATTATTGCTTCCATAAATGGTGCTATAAAATGGTTTGAAACTCATAAAATAGAGGGTATTAAAATAGAAACAGAAACACAAGTAGATGGCAAGCGAAACAGAATTGTTGTAAAAGATGAAAATGCTCCAATATTATGGGCGCGTTTTTATGATTTAGAAACTGAAAAACCTTATTTCTGTGATCGTGATGGTATTAAGAAAAATTCGCTGGCAGAAATAGGTCATAACCGTCGAAATGGATATAGTTGGTATACCAACAGACCAGAAGAAGCATTAAAAAAACATAAAGAATGGTTGTGGAAAAGAATATGTTATTCTGATTTACTTGATTATTTCATAGTAAACTAAATCCTAAATATAAAATACAAATTTTTAAAAAATTAAACTAACCAAAATTAATTCAAAATGAAAAACATAATTTTCAGTATCATTTTAATATTTATTATATCATGTGGTACAAGTAAGAAAACTATAAAACCTGTAGTTTTTAGTAACACTAATCTGCAACTAGCATTTCCTACCGCTGAAGGATATGGCAAATATTCAAAAGGAGGACGAGGTGGCGTAGTTTATGAAGTCACTAATTTAAATGATAGTGGAGAAGGAAGTTTAAGGGCAGCGGTAGAAGCATCGGGTCCTAGAACTGTAGTTTTTAAAATATCAGGAACTATAGAGCTTGAAAAATCTTTAACAATTAAAAATCCATACATCACTATTGCAGGTCAAACAGCGCCTGGTGATGGTATTTGCCTTAAGAAAAACCCATTAGTTATTGGAGCAGATCATGTTATAATAAGATATTTAAGAGTACGATTAGGGAATGAATCAGGTGATGATTCTGACGCTATATCAAGCAGATATAACAAGCATTTAATTTTAGACCATATCTCTGCCAGTTGGAGTGTTGATGAAACGATGTCCATATATCACAATGACAGTATCACTGTACAATGGAGCATAATTGCCGAAAGTATGTTCGATTCAAACCATGTAAAAGGATCACATGGTTTTGGAGGTATTTGGGGTTCAAATTATAGTACTTACCACCACAACCTTTTAGCACATCATGGAAGCCGTAATCCGCGTATGGCATCTGGCTCTGGCTTTACTGATTATAGAAACAATGTTATATACAATTGGGGTTACAACAGTTCTTATGGTGGCGAGAATAAACAAGGTGATAATCCTAAATTCTCATTTTCAAAGTTTAATATAGTTGCTAATTATTACAAACCAGGACCAGCAACCCAGCCTGGTGCCATTTCTTATAGAATTGTCAACCCCTCTATGCGTAAAGAAGTGACTGATTTTGGAAAATGGTATGTCTCTGACAATGTAGTAGAAGGAAATAACACAGTAACAGCCAACAACTGGAATGGAGGTGTTCAGCCTTCAGGTGGCGATTCTAACATACAATTTGTTAAGATGGAAGAAGCCTGGTCTTCAATGCCTATAAATCAACAAACTGCCGAAGACGCTTTTAGTTTAGTACTCGAAAATGCTGGAGCCATTTTACCAAAAAGAGATACTATTGATACCAGAATTACTAAAGAAGCTAAAGAAGGATATGCTACATATGAAGGTAGTTCTTATAAAGAAAAAAAATCTGTACCAGATACATCAAAGAAAACCGGAATTATTGATACACAAAATGATGTAGGCGGTTGGCCAGAATTAAAAAGCACCCCTGCTCCTACTGATACCGATCATGATGGAATGCCAGATGCATGGGAAAAGAAAAACAACCTGAATCCTAAAGACGCCTCAGACAGAAATAAAGTTGCTGTTGATGGATATACTATGTTAGAAAAATATTTGAATTCTTTAGATTAATTCCAATGAATTTATATTGACTAAAACGTAACTATTATGAATAAAATAATTCAAACAATAATTTATTTGCTGTTTTTTGGAGTTAACCTTATTTCAGCCCAAGAAAAACCAAGATTATTTGTTCTTACTGACATTGGTGGTGATCCCGATGACCAGATGTCAATGGTACGCTTAATGACTTATGCTAACCAAATAGATATTGAAGGACTTGTTGCCACAGAGGTGAAAGATCAAGTTAACCCTGATCGTATTCAACAAATAGTTGAAGCTTATGGTAAAGTACGTAACAACCTGGAATTACATGAATCTGGATTCCCTAAAGCCGAGTATTTACAGAAATACATCTCAAAAGGAAGTCCTGTTGGTGGAATGGATGGAATAGGTATAGGAAAAGATTCTCCAGGATCGGAACTACTAATTAACACGGTAGATAAAAAAGATACAAGACCTTTATGGGTGAATGTTTGGGGAGGACCAAGTGTTTTAGCTCAAGCATTGTGGAAAGTACGTAACACCCGTTCAAAACAAGAACTTGCCAAATTTGTTGCTAAACTTCGTGTGTATGCTATTTCAGATCAGGATAATAGCGGACCATGGATTCGTAAAGAATTCCCAGAGCTTTTCTATATAGTTACACCTGGTGCCAATGCAGGAGGTGGTTTCCATCATTCAACTTGGATTGGTATTGGTGGAGATAAGTTCCATGGCCGTTTTGGTGGAGCAGATTTTGAATTGGTTACTAATGAATGGCTAGAACGAAACATCCGTAAAAAAGGCTTCCTAGGCAAAATGTATCCACATTGGGAATTCATGATGGAAGGGGATACGCCTGCTTTTCTTTATCTCGTTAATAATGGTCTTAATAACCCCGAACATCCTAATTGGGGCGGCTGGGGTGGTCGCTACGAATTGTATACTCCAAAAACCGAAAAGTGGTTCTATCAACCCGAGACGCATCCTATTTGGACAAATGCCGATGATGAAGTATTAGGTACAGATGGCGAATGGCATGAGACAAATCAAGCAACCATATGGAGATGGCGCGAAGCTTATCAAAATGACTTTGCGGCTCGTATGGACTGGACAATTGTGCCCTATGATAAAGCCAATCATCCTCCTGTGGTGAAGCTCGATCACCCAGCCTATATCAAAGCTAAAAAAGGTGATCGTATTGAACTTAGCGCCATTAGTACAACCGATCCAGATGGCGACCCACTTTCATACGAATGGTTTTGCTATGAAGAGGCAGGTACCCGAGCCATGTCCAATTCTCGAACAGGTATCAAACATGACATCATTGGTTTCGATCAACCTAAAGCCACTATCATAGTCAAAAGCAGTCGTGTGATGCCTCCTGGCATTGGAACTATGCATATTATTCTTGCTGTTACCGACCATGGATCACCACGTTTAACGAGATATCAACGAGTTATCATTGATGTTATTGAATAAACAGACACTCATAAAATATAAATTGGAAATTAAAATAAACTCTATACTAAGGATTGTTAAATACAGAAATAAAACAGATTTTTTTCTAAATACTTATCGATGAAATCAAAAACAACAACAAAGAACATATTACAATACAAACTTATATTAGTATTGCTGTGTGTTTTTGGGACACTATCAATAAGGGCTCAGGATAAAACCTCAATTTACAACATAGTTGTAGCACAGGATGGCAGCGGAGATTACACCAAAATTCAAGATGCTATAAATGCCGTACCTAATAACAGTTCTGAACGAACCGTTATCTTTATTAAACCTGGCATTTATAAAGAAAAATTGTTGGTTCCTTCTGAAAAGAAAAAAGTAACTTTTTTAGGTGAATCCTATAAAACAACAATTCTTACCTACGATGATCATGGAAAGATAACTTCAGATTATGCCAGCACAAAAATACTAGCAGAAGATTTTTTCGCAAAAAACATTACATTTCAAAATACCATCGATAGCAGGAAAGGTGGATCGCAAGCCGCAGCCTTGAGGATAGATGCCGATAGAGCCATATTATACAAATGCAATATTACAGGGTTTCAGGACACATTTTATTTAAAAACTAACACTAGGTCATATATAAAAGACTGTATTATTGATGGTACTACCGACTTTATATATGGCGCAGGAATTGCACTTTTTGAAAATTGTATTATTCGAAATAGAAAAGACTCGCACATCACTGCATCAAATCAAGAACTAGGAAAAAGTAAATTCGGATTTATCTTCAAGAATTGTTCAATCATTAAATACCCTGGGGAAGACGTATCCAACGCAAGCTTAGGAAGACCATGGGGAAATGGCGCCCACACAGTATATTTAAATTGTAGTATAGGCAATCATATTAAACCTGAAGGGTTTGCTCCTTGGTCTACTAAACCAGATCACAAATATTTCAATAACATAAATACGGCTTATTATGGCGTATACAGAGGATCTGGTTATCATCCAGAAAATTTACTTTCTGTGGTACATATATTAGATGATACACTTGCCGCAAAATATACCAAAAAAAACATTTTTGCAGCTAATAGTACCACTGCAAATAAACTTATTGGGGATTGGAACCCTATAATTGAAAAGACGAACAAATAAATGAAGGTTAAATAAATATATCACATGAGATATCGTATTTTATTATTCCCCATTTTGCTTTTAGCATACTCGTGTTCAAAAACAACCGATAAAACAAGTAGCAATTTGAGCCCAGTTGCATTTGGAGATACAATCACTATCTCTCATTTAAACATGGTAATGCTTCCAATACCTTCGGGAAGTATTACGCTTAAAAACACTGATTTCGAGACAAGTGATGAAAAGTTAACTCAAGTATCACTTTCAAATTTTTGGCTTGCAAAAACAGAAGTCACCCAGGCACAATATGAAAAAATCATGGGAAATAATCCATCGTATTTTAAAGGCGCTAATTTACCAATTGAACAAGTTAGTTGGGAAGATGCCATGAACTTCTGTCATAAATTAACTGATCAAGAACATGCTGCAGGTCGTATACCTATTGGTTACACTTACACCTTACCAGCAGAAGCACAATGGGAATATGCATGTCGTGCAGGAACTACAGGAGATTATGCAGGTAATTTAGATGACATGGGGTGGTATGTTAATAATTCCGAAGATAAAAGTCACCCCGTTGGTTTGAAAAAAGCGAATGCATGGGGCTTATATGATATGCATGGTAACATAAGAGAATGGTGTTTGGATTGGTATGGCGACTATCCTGGCGGATCAAAAACAAATTATTCTGGTCCGGCATCTGGTACCCATCGAGTTAGCCGTGGTGGTAATTGGCATAGAGGCGCTGAGGCTAGTACTGCTTCAAAAAGAAGTAAAGAGACACAAGGCCGTTGTGACGATTTAAATGGTTTTCGGATTGCTCTTAGCCCAATTCCTGAAATAAAAATTGTTATGGTACCAATTCCTGAAGGAACATTTACTTTGAGAAATACAGGAAATAATAAAGAAAAAAGCCTAACTGAGGTAACACTTTCTAAATTTTGGTTGGGAGAAACTGAAATAACTCAAGCCCAATATAAAAGCATAATGGGAATAGGTTCTCCTCATTTTCAAGGACCAAATTTACCAATGGAACATGCTAGTTGGGAAAATGCCATGGACTTTTGTAAAAAATTAAATGACATAGAACGTGCAGCTGGCCGCCTTCATGATGGGTATGAATATACGCTACCAACAGAAGCTCAATGGGAATACGCTAGTCTCGCTGGTACATCAGGAGATTACACGAAAGAAATAGATTCGATGGCATGGTATAAAAACAACAGTGAAAGAGAAACACACCCAGTTGGAACAAAAAAGCCAAATAATTGGGGGTTGTATGATATGCAAGGAAATGTAAGAGAGTTATGCTATGACTGGTATACTGAAAGTTATCCAGGTGGTAGTGTAAAAGATTACAAAGGACCTTTATCAGGAAACTATCGTGTTCTAAAAGGTGGTAGTTGGGCAGATTCTGCTGAAAATTGTAATCCTACAAACCGAGGGTATCGTTCAGAAGGCAGAAAAGGTGAACTCTTAGGTTTTAGAATTGCGCTTAGTTCCATTAGATGATTTATAAAATATAAACGAATAAACATATGAAAAAATATTTTTTAACCACTGTATTAGTTACAGTATTTACATCACTGTCATGGGCGCAACAACTAGCATTTCCAACTGCTGAAGGTTATGGTAAATTTACTACCGGAGGTCGTGGTGGTGAGGTATTCGAAGTTACAAACTTAAACGATTCTGGAGAAGGAAGTTTACGTGCCGCCGTTGAAGCATCTGGACCAAGAACTGTTGTATTCCGAGTTTCTGGAACCATAAATCTTAAAAGTAATTTAGAAATTAAAAAACCATTTATTACCATAGCTGGACAAACAGCTCCTGGAGATGGTATAACGCTGAGAGCACGCCCCCTTATAATCCGCGCAGATGATGTTATTGTTCGTTACATTAGAGTGCGTTTGGGTGACGAATCTGGAGATGCTACGGATGGTGTTACAAGCAGATTTACAAACAATCTTATCTTAGATCATCTTTCTGTAAGTTGGAGTATAGATGAAACCATGTCGGTTTACCAAGGAACCAATACCACAGTGCAATGGTGTATCGTAGCTGAAAGTTTATATATGTCGAATCATACCAAAGGTAGCGATCATGGGTATGGGGGTATTTGGGGATCCAACTACAGTACGTTTCACCACAATTTACTAGCGCATCATTCCAGCCGAAATCCACGATTTGTTTCAGGAGCTGGTAATACCGACTACCGAAATAATGTAGTATATAATTGGGGGTTCCATGCTTCCTATGGTGGTGAAGTTGTTCAACCAAAAAAAGAAGATAAATATAATTTCACCAATATCAATATGGTGGCTAATTACTATAAGCCAGGACCTGCAACAGTTCCTGGTAAAAGAACCAATAGATTCGTTGCGCCATGGTCTCGAAACAAAGCTGAAGATTATGGAAAATGGTATCTTTCTGATAATTTTCTTGTAGGAAATCCTGAAATATCCGCAAATAACTGGAAAGGTGGTGTGCAACCACAAGATGGTGATGACTATATTGAGGGGCTTAAATTAAGTGAACCTTGGCCTGCCATGCCAATCAATCAACAAACGGCAGAAAATGCTTATCATTCTGTTCTTGAAAATGCAGGAACGAGCCTTCCTAAACGAGATACTGTAGACCTTCGTATTATTGATGAAGTTAGAAATGGATATGCCACCTTTGAAGGTTCTGCGTACAAAACCAAACATGAAGTTAAAGATCTATCTAAGAAAACGGGGATTATTGATTCTCAGGAAAACGTAGGTGGTTGGCCAGAACTAAAAAGCACTCCCGCCCCACTCGATACAGATCATGATGGTATGCCTGATGCTTGGGAAATTAAGAACAAACTAAATCCAAAAAATGCTAACGACAGAAATAATATTGGTAAAGATGGGTATACCATGCTAGAACTATATTTAAACAGTATAAAAAACTAAAAACATATTACTCGACATCACATAATTTATAAATATATATTCTAATGAAAAAATATTTTTTTACTATACTAGTTATTACATTGTGTTTATCACCTTCATGGTCTCAGCAATTATCATTTCCAACTGCTGAAGGTTATGGTAAATACACTGTTGGAGGGCGCGGTGGCGACGTTTACGAAGTTACCAATCTCAACGATTCTGGCGAAGGAAGTTTACGTAATGCCATTGAAGCTTCTGGGCCAAGAACCGTTATATTCAAAACTTCTGGAACAATAATTCTTAAAAGTGATTTAAGAATTAAAAATCCTAATATCACCATTGCTGGTCAAACAGCTCCAGGAGATGGTATTACATTACGTGCCTACCCGCTACTCATTGATGCAGATGAGGTCATTATCCGATACATAAGAGTAAGACTCGGTAATGAATCAGGTGATGATACAGATGCCATAACCAGTCGATATAAGAAGAACATTATCCTTGACCATGTATCAGCTAGTTGGAGTATTGATGAAACCATGTCAGTTTATCATGGTGAAAATGTAACTATACAATGGTGTATCATTTCAGAAAGCCTATACATGTCTAACCATAAAAAAGGTAGTGATCATGGTTATGGAGGTATTTGGGGTTCCAACTACAGTACGTTTCACCACAATTTAATAGCAAATCACTCAAGCCGAAATGTGCGTTTTGCTTCAGGTTGTCAAAATGTAGATTATAGAAATAATGTCGTGTATAACTGGGGTTATAAAAGTACTTATGGTGGTGAAGTAGTGCAATTAAAAGCAGAAGATCGTTTTAATTTTACCAATATCAATATGGTAGCTAACTATTATAAACCAGGCCCTGCGACTGAACCAGGAGACGTTTCACACCAGTTAGCAAATCCTTGGTCACGTAACGGAGATAGTGACTATGGTAAATGGTATATTGCTAATAATGTCATGGTAGGTAGCCCCGAAGTAACTACAGATAACTGGAAAGGTGTTGTACCTTCATTAACAGCTATTAAAGATGTACAAGAATATAAATTAAGTAATTTAGGGGCACTTCCAAGTTTAAAACTTGATAAGCCTTGGCCTGCAATGGCAATAAATCAGCAATCAGCTGAACAAGCCTATCAAGAAGTTCTAAAAAAAGCAGGAGCTATTTTACCTAAAAGAGATGCTGTAGATTCTCGTATTATTGAAGAAGCTAAAAACGGATATGCTACTTATGAAGGTGTAACCTATAAAAAGCAACACAAAGTGGCCGATATCTCTAAAAAAACAGGAATTATCGATTCACAAGAAGAAGTAGGTGGTTGGCCAGAATTAAAAAGCACTCCTGCTCCTAAAGATACAGACCATGATGGTATGCCAGATGCTTGGGAAAAGAAAAATAAACTGAATCCAAAAAACGCCAGTGATAGAAACAAAATTGGTGCAGATGGCTACACCATGTTAGAAATATATTTAAATAACATAAAGTAAAAACAACAAATTAAAGAAACATTCATGAATAAGCATTTTACAGCTTTACTCGTTTTTATACTAATATTTTCTGTTTCAAATTCGCAACAACTGGCATTTCCAGGTGCTGAAGGGTTTGGTGCGTATTCTAAAGGCGGACGAGGTGGACAAGTAATTGAAGTAACGAATTTACTTGATGACCTAGACGGATCTATCGAAGGTAGTTTACGTTGGGCATTTAAAAAGAGTACATCTGAACCTACAACTATTGTTTTCAGAGTTTCTGGTATTATTAATTTGAAAACACAATTAAGAGGGAAGTTTACTAAAGGTTTAACACTTGCTGGTCAAACAGCTCCTGGCGATGGTATTTGTATTAGTGGAAACAAAGTTAACCTCGGTGGAAGTTCAAATCTAATTATTCGTCATATTCGATTTAGAATTGGACTGGATGAAGATGATAAATTTATCGAAGGTGGCTCTTTAGGTCTCGAAAATGCGAACCATGTTATTATTGATCATTGCACATTCGGGTGGTCTAGTGAAGAAAACATGACCATGTATGATAATGATTTCACAACCGTTCAATGGTGTATTGTACACGAAGGCCTTTTCGCTTCGGGCCATGCCAAAGGTGCTCGCAGTTATGGGGCACAGTGGGGCGGACAAAATGCAACCTATCACCATAATCTACTAGCACATAACTATAGCAGAAGTCCAAGATTTAATGGTAGCAAGCATCATGATAAAAATGTAAAATACGAGTATGTAAACAATGTTAATTATAACTGGGGAAAAACAAATGCTGCTTATGGTGCTTATATTGAAATAGCAGATGGTACTTATAACTGCAATTTCATTAATAACTATTATAAACCAGGCCCTGCACATCCTGGTAGTGAAACTTCATTTTTCGCTGAATCTTTACATCATGGTATTCAAGGAGATTCACTAATTGCTAAATGGTATATGCATGGAAATATAATGGAAGGCGTTGCTAATAAAGCACTAAATAAAGATAATTCTCTTGGATTAAATGCTGAACGTTATGAAGCAGTTAATGTTCCTAGATCTGCATTAATAGCTAAAGCCCCCTTTAAAATGCCACATACACTTCATGTAGAATCAGCAAAAGATGCCTACAAAAGTGTCCTTGAAGAAGCTGGAGCATTTCCTAGAGATATCGTTGACGAGCGTATTGTAAGCGAAGTGAAGAGTGGAACTGCTTCTGGAAAAGGAACAACTGAAAAATATCAAGATAAAAGAAAAGATAACGGTTACATAGACAATCCTTTTTATGGTAAAACTAAGGGTATCATTGACAACCCTGCTTTAGCTTTTGGTGATAATGCTTTTCCAGAATATAAAACTTATAAAGTTCCTATGGATACAGACCATGATGGTATGCCTGATGCTTGGGAAAATAAAAATGGACTGAATCCAAATAATTCTGATGATAGAAACCACATAGGTAAAGACGGATATACCATGTTGGAAATATATCTCAATCAAATATTATAAGAGTCATCAATTTAAACTAAAAATTAAATTAACACTATGAAAAATTACTTTTTAACATTGCTCCTTTTGGTATTAAGCTCAAATATTTCAATATCTCAACAATTAGCCTTCCCAACAGCAGAAGGCTTTGGAGCTTATTCTAAAGGCGGACGCGGCGGACAAGTACTTTATGTTACTAACCTTAATGATGAAGGCCAAGGAAGCTTACGTTGGGCGGTAGAACAACAAGGGCCGCGTACAGTGGTATTTGCAGTTTCAGGAACTATTGAACTAAAGAAAAGATTGAACATAGAAAATCCTTATTTAACTATTGCAGGGCAAACCGCTCCTGGAGATGGCATTTGTTTAAAAGGTGAAACCGTAAAAATACTTACTCATGATATTATTATCCGTTATATCCGTGTACGATTGGGTGATGGAAAACACGGTGAAGGAAGTAAACAAGGTAAAGATGCCATAGATATATCCATTGGTGAGAATATTATCATTGATCATTGTTCGGCTGGTTGGAGCTTAGATGAAGCACTGTCTACCTCAACAAAAAACCCTACGCTCACTAATGTTACTGTACAATGGTGTTTTATAACAGAAGCCTTAAACCCAGACAATCATGGTTATGGGTCATTAATTCGTGGTACACGAGGCGCCAAATACAGTTATTTACACAACCTGTATGCTCATAACCGTGGCCGTAATCCACGCCCAGGAAACTACGATACAAATCCACATGATGAAGATCCTGAAGGTTTATTATTGGATTTCAGAAATAACGTTTTATATAACTGGGGTGGTGGTTATGCTGGTTATAATGCCGATAAAAAAAGTGTTACTCGACTTAATTACGTTGGCAACTATCTTATTCCTGGAGCAGATTCAAATCCAACAGGAATTGCATACTCAACAGGATCACCCTACAATAGCTCTTATTTTTTTGATAATTACTATAATGACAAACTCTCTGTTAATCCTTGGGATGTTGTAAAATTTGATGAAAGTTGGACTGAAAAAAACATTCAAGATTATAAGCAAACAAAACCTTTTGAAACAGGTCCTGTAAAAACAGAAGATGCTACTATAGCTTACCAACGTGTTTTAAAAGAAGCTGGTGCTATTTTACCAAAACGTGATGCAGTAGATACTAGAATTGTGGATGGTATCAAAAACCGTACAGGTAAAATCATCAAAAGTCAAGATGAAATTGGAGGATGGCCAGAATTAAAAAGCACCTCTACTCCTATTGATTCTGATCAAGATGGTATGCCAGATGCATGGGAAAAGAAAAACAAACTGAACCCCAGAAATGCAGAAGACAGAAACAAAGTAGGTACCGACGGATACACCATGTTGGAAATTTATTTAAACAGTATTAATTGATTTAAAAAAAATGACGAAAGCAAATTCTTAAAACCATAATTAATTACAACTAAACCAATATGGAATATCTAATAAAATTAAGCAGATTAAAATTACTCCGTTTTACTTTTAGTTTAGTGATAACAGTAATTAGTACTACCGGGTTTTCACAAACAACTAATTCAAAAAAAGCAAATGGTAATGGCAATGTAACAATTTCAGGAGAACTTCGTCAATGGCATAATATAACTTTAAACCTTGCAGGGCCTTTTACCAACGAAGCCGACAAAGTTATAAATCCATTTACCGATTATCGCTTTAATGTGATTTTTAAACATGAATCTGGATCACCTAAATATACGGTTCCTGGATATTTTGCAGCCGATGGAAATGCAGCTGAATCAGGTGCTACATCGGGTGAAATCTGGCGAGCTCACCTTTCTCCTGATCGGATAGGGAAATGGACCTATACCATTTTATTTGTTAGCGGTTCAGGAGTTGCCATTTCAGATTTATCAGGTAAAACCGTTGCCCCATACCATGGAGTTACAGGTTCTTTTGAAATAAAACCAACTGATAAAAGCGGACGAGATTTCCGTGGAAAAGGACGTTTACAATATGTGGGACGTCATTATTTACAGTTTGCAGGTAATGGTGAGTATTTTCTAAAAGCAGGACCCGATTCACCTGAAACATTATTGGGTTCAGTAGATTTCGACAATACCATTGCTCGTAAAAAAAATGTACCACTTAAAACTTGGACATCACATGTTAAAGATTGGAATAATAATGATCCCGTTTGGCATAATAATAAAGGAAAAGGACTTATTGGTGCTCTTAATTATTTAGCTAGCAAAGGTGTTAATTCAATCTCTTTTCTACCATACAATGCAGGTGGCGATGGTGATAATGTTTGGCCTTTTGTGGAACGTAACGACAAATTTCATTACGATTGCTCTAAACTAGACCAGTGGGAAATCGTTTTTGCCCATGCTCAGAAACTTGGATTACACTTGCATTTTAAATTACAAGAAACAGAAATTGATGACAATAGAAAACGGAACGGTGCAAATATTATAGATATTCCACTAAAATCTGGAGAAATCGTTGCTGTACCAGAATCTCTTGACGGTGGTAAATTAGGTCCAGAGCGCAAACTCTATTTGCGTGAACTTATCGCTCGTTATGGTCATCATCTTGCATTAAACTGGAATCTTGGCGAAGAAAACACACAAACACCTGAAGAACAACGTGCCATGGCGTTGTATATCAAAGAAACAAACCCTTATAATCACAACATCGTTATTCACTCTTATCCTAATATGCAAGATCGTGTTTACACACCGCTTCTTGGAAACGGATCAGTATTAACCGGTGCATCACTGCAAAACATGTGGAATGAAACCCATGCCAAAACATTGCAGTGGGTAAAAGCTTCCGATTTAAGCGGTAAAGCATGGGTTGTGGCTAATGATGAACAAGGTTCTGCAAATCTTGGAGTCCCACCAGACCCTAATTACGATGGATTTAACGGCACCGCTGGTGAAGGAAATGATGCGTATGATTTAAATGATGTGCGCCGTTACACGCTTTGGGGAAATCTTATGGCAGGTGGTGCTGGTGTTGAATATTATTTTGGATATAAATTGACTCAAAACGACATCATCGCTGAAGATTTCAGAAGTCGTGATAAATCATGGGAATATTGCAAAATAGCCTTAGATTTTTTTAAAGACAATAACATCCCGTTTTGGGAAATGAAAAATGAAAATGAATTGGTAGGCAATTTTTCTGCTGATAATTCTATATATTGTTTTGCTAGCAAGAATGAACTCTATCTTGTTTACCTCCCACTTGGTGGTAAAGCTAATTTAGACATGACTTTAGCATCAGGTGAATTTACGCTGTCATGGTTTAATCCTCGAACTGGTGGTTCACTTTCACCAGAAACCATTATAGGAGGTGGTCAATCAGTATTACTTTCTGCACCATCTGAAAAAGAGGATTGGCTTGCTGTTGTTAAACGCAAGAAATAAAAATTAATTAATTAAAATTGAAAAAATGAAGGATAATTTAAATAGCTATACAACATTAAATAACGGACTTAAAATGCCATGGTTGGGCTTTGGTGTTTATCAAATTGAAGATGGAAATGAAGTTCAAAATGCCGTAAGTAGTGCTTTAAAATTAGGTTATAGAAGTATTGATACAGCTACTGTTTATGGCAATGAAATAGGTGTTGGAAAAGCAATAAAAGAGAGCGGAATTCCAAGAGAAGATATCTTTTTAACTACTAAAGTATGGAATGATGACCAACGTAAAAATCGAACTTTAGCTGCATTTCAAGAAAGTCTAAAACGTCTTGATACCGATTATGTTGATTTGTATTTAATACATTGGCCTGTGGCTGGTTGCTATCAAAAAACTTGGAAAGTCATGGAAGAAATTTATAAAAGTGGACGTGCTAAAGCTATTGGAGTGAGTAATTTCCTTGTTCCTCATCTTCAAGATATTTTAAATTTAAATACTATAGTGCCAAGTATTAATCAAATGGAATTCCACCCATATCTTGTACAACCGGAGTTATTAAATTTCTGCCAGAACCATCATATTCAAATGGAAGCTTGGAGTCCTTTAATGCAAGGTCATATTGTAGATGTTCCAACTGTTCAAAACATTGCTAAAAAATATAAGAAAACACCTGCTCAGATTGTTTTACGCTGGGATTTACAACATGAAGTTATAACCATTCCTAAATCAGCTAATCCCAATCGTATTATTGAGAATACTCAAATTTTTGACTTTGAGCTCTCTCAAACTGAAATGGAAGAATTAGATGCATTAGACCAGAGTAAACGTTTTGGTCCCGATCCTGCAAATTTTGATTTTTAAATAAGCATATTCTATTATGAAAAAAATAAAGATTATCACAAATATTATATTGATTTTTCTCTATCTATTTTTAAATTCAGAGCATATAGCTGCTCAAAACAAAGATTTAAAACCCAGAGTAATCGTCATGACCGATGGAGAGGTAGATGATCATAGCTCTATGATTCGGTTTTTACTTTACTCTTGTGATGTAGATTTACTTGCCATTATTGAAACCAATTCCATTTTTCAAAGAAATGGACATAGTGATGAGGATTGGTATGAAAAACAATTGGAAGCCTACAAGCAAGTGTATCCTAATCTCATTAAACACAATTCAAACTACCCTACCTATGAAAAGCTTAAAAGCATTAGTTATATAGGTGATGAAGACATTGAACATTTAAAAGATTTACGGGCTAAAAGATGGGAATTGATACCAGGAGGCGACATTAAGTTTACACCTGAAAAATGGTCTGACACTCCTGGATCAGACAAGATTGTTGAGATATTACTAGAAAAAAATCCAGCTCCAGTGTACATACAAGCATGGGGCGGTGGAAATACCGCTGCACGCGCGTTCTATAAATTAAAAACGGAGTATCCAGACCAATATGACCAAGCGATATCCAAAGTTATCATGTATAATATTTGGTATCAAGATGGTGCTGGAAACTATATTGAAAACAAACATCCGAAAGTAACTATGCTTTATTGTGGTTCTTTTGCAGGTACTTGGAATTATAGAAGTCAGAAAAACACCTATGATCTTATAAAAAATGATATTAAAAACAATCATGGGCCACTAGGTGCTTTATACCCACAAGATTATGTTAGTGAAGGAGATTCTCCAGCGTTTCTTTACTTTGTTGAAAATGGTCTTAGAAATCATGAAAATCCAGCTTATGGTGGTTGGGGTGGTAGGTTTACAAAATCTGATAAATTTGAGAATGTATATGTCGATGCAAAAGATGATGGCGATATAAAAAAATCTCTTGGTAGATGGGTAGACGATGCCAACAGAGATTTTGAAGCACGTATGACGTGGTGCATTGCTGAAAATTATAAAGATGCCAACCATGTACCAATTGTTAAACTAAAAAACACAGAAACTATAACTGTTAAGAGCGGAAAAAAAGTAAAATTGGACGCTAGTAAATCTTATGACCCAGATGGAAATAACATCACTTTTAACTGGTGGATATACAAAGATGCTGGGAGTTATGATGGATTGGTAAAACTTCAAGATTCAGACAAAGGAGTTTCATCTTTTGTTGCACCTAAAGTAAATAAAGCAGAAAACATTCATATTATTTTGGAAGTTAGAGACAACGGAGACCCTGCTCTAGTGTCTTATAAAAGAATGATCATAACTGTAAAACCATAAAACTAAACTAACTAAAAACTAAACATATGACAAAAAATGTATTAATTATTGCATTTATAACCTTTTCAATTTGCGTAAAAGGTCAAGCGCCATGGGATAATGGAAATTTAAAAGTGTCCGAGAATGAGCGTTATTTACAACATGCCAATGGCAAACCATTTTTTTGGTTGGGCGATACGTCTTGGTTATTACCAATAAGATTAAACAGAGACGAAGTGAAACTATACTTTGAAAATCGCAAAGAAAAAGGTTTTAACGTGGTACAGTGCATTTTTGTTCAAAATTACGATCATAAAAATTCTTATGATGATTACCCTTATGCAAATGATGATGTTTCGCAACCTATTCAAACTCCTGGCAATAACCCAAACAATTCAGATGAATATGATTATTTTGATCATCTAGACTACATCGTGGAAGTTGCTGCTCAAAATGGAATTTATATAGCTTTAACACCGACTTGGAGAGATTTGGTAAAAAAAGATACCAACCTCACCATTGAAAAAGCAGAATTATTTGCAGCCCATTTAGGGAATCACTTTAAAAATAAACCCAACATCATATGGGTAAATGGAGGCAGTACTAAAGGAGATACCTTTACTGAAATTTGGCAAACTATTGGTGCTACTATCAAAAAAACCGATCCAAACCATTTAATTACATTTCATCCTTTTGGTAGAATGCAATCGAGTACATGGTTTAATAATGATTCTTGGCTAGATGTAAACATGTTTGTTTCAGGGCACAGAACGTATGCTCAAGATGAAACTGGTTATGGAGAAGATAGTTGGCGTTATGTTTTAGACGATTTATCTAAAAAGCCACTTAGACCAACCTTAGATGGCGAAGCCTCCTATGAATCGCTTCCACAAGGCATTCATGACCATTCACAACCTTATTGGAAAGCAAATGATATAAGACGTTATGCATATTGGTCTGTTTTTGCAGGATCTTGTGGTCACGTATACGGTGAAAACACTGTACGTCAAGTATATAAAGAAGGAGAAAATGCTCCTGAAAGCGGCGCAAAATTATCTTTTGTTGAAGCTTTAGATGTTGAAGGTGCTTTTGAACTACAATACTTAAAAAATCTTATTTTATCTCGCCCTTACTTTGAACGAATGAATGATCAATCGGTTGTTGCTGGTGATGAAGGTGAAAAATACAATCGCATTTTGGTATCAAAAGGAAAAGACTATCTAATGGCTTATAATTATACAGGACGCAATTTTACAATTCAAATGGGTAAAATTTCTGGAGAAAAAGTAATTGCCTGGTGGTACGATACCCGAACCGGTTCGTCACAAAAAATTGGTGAATTTGAAAATAAAGGCAAGCTTACTTTTAATCCGCCTGGTACAAAATTTAACGGAAACGACTGGGTATTGCTTCTTGATAATAAATCAAAAAAATTCAATACTCCAGGTATTGTAATTCAGTAGTTTACTGTCAAAAAATGACTAAATTTATAAAATTATTAAAATTTAAATACTAATAAAAATGACTAAATTAAACACCGACAGAAATACACTAAAATTTAATAAACGCTTTCAGGTAAAGATTATTAAAGCATTAATTATTTTCTTGTTTTTTGGAACAAGTGTCATTTTAGCACAAGAAAAACCAAGAGTTTTTGTATTGACTGATATTGAAAATGAACCTGATGATGCTATGTCACTGGTTCGCTTCTTAGTGTATGCTAATAATTATGATATAGAAGGGTTGGCTGCCACCACTTCTATTCATCAACAGCATGAAATCGCAACCTATCGCGTCAAAGAAATCGTGGAAGCTTATAGTAAAGTAAGGGATAATCTAGAAAAGCATGAATCAGGTTTCCCAACAGGAGACTACTTAAAATCTATAATTACAGAAGGGCTATCTGAATATGGTGTAAAAGCCGTTGGTAAAGGGAAAGATTCTAATGCCTCTGAATTGCTAATAAAAACGGTTGATAAAAACGATCCAAGACCATTATGGGTAACTGTTTGGGGCGGACCAAATGTTTTAGGACAAGCGCTATGGAAAGTAAAACAAACGCGATCTGCTAAGGAACTTCAGAAATTTGTTTCAAAACTTCGTGTATATGCTATTTCAGATCAAGACGATAGTGGCCCATGGATCCGTAAAGAATTCCCAGAATTATTTTACGTTATAAGCCCAGGGTTTAATCAAGGAGGTGCTTATCATCATGCCACTTGGAGTGGTATTAGTGGCGACTTTTTTCATGCGCGATGTGAAGGCGGTGATTTTAGTACGGTTACTAACGAATGGCTTGAAAAAAATATAAGAAAAAAAGGACCTTTAGGTGCTGAATACCCGCTATGGGAATACTTAATGGAAGGTGATACACCTTCATTTTTATCACTAATCAACAATGGATTAAACAACCCTGAACATCCTGAATATGGTGGCTGGGGAGGTCGTTATGAATTATATACACCAAGAATGCAAAAATGGCATCTTTATCCAGAAAGCAGACCAATCTACTCGGATGCTGATGATGAAGTATTAGGTGTTGATGGACGTTGGCACGATGGAAATCATGAAACCATTTGGAGATGGAGAAATGCGTTTCAATACGATTTTGCAGCGAGAATGGATTGGACAATTAAAGATTATGATGAAGCCAACCACCCACCTATCGCTAAACTAGGTCACGATAATAATTTAGTGGCTAAAAAAGGGGATAAAGTGATGCTAAGTGCAAAAGGTTCTAACGACCCTGATGGTGACGCACTTTCATATGAGTGGTTTTTATATTCAGAGGCTGGAACATTTCCGCTTTCAAGTGCCCGTAGTGGACAACCTTTAGAAATTCAGAATTTTGACCAACAAGAAGCTTCTTTCGTAGTTCCTACAAAACGTATTATGGAACCTGGAATTGGAACTATGCACATTATTTTAGCAGTTACAGATCATGGAACGCCAAGGTTAACTCGCTATCAACGTATTATTGTTACTATTAAAGAATAATAAATAAGTTAAATATTAAAAAATGAAAAAAATACCATTTTTAAGTTTTATACTTCTGTTTTTAACAGTACAAACTGAGGTTAATAGTCAAAATCAAAAAACAAGAGTTATTGTCACTTCAGACGGAGAAATAGATGATGAATGTTCTATGGTAAGATTCCTACTGTATGCGAACGAATGGGATGTTGAAGGTATTATTACCTCTAGTTCTCAATATCACTGGCAAGGACATAAATGGGCGGGCGATGATTGGATTAATCCTTATCTTGATGCCTATGAAAACGTCTATCCTAATTTAATAAAGCACAGCCAAGATTATCCTACTCCTGAATATTTAAAATCTATTAATTTTTTAGGCAATGTTGAAGCCCAAGGCGAAATGAACGCCATCACCCCTGGTTCAGAACATATTGCGAAAGTATTACTAGATGAATCGGATAATAGGCACATCTGGATTCAAGCATGGGGAGGTACAAACACTATTGCAAGAGCCTTAAAAACCATTGAAGAAGAGCATCCTGATAAAATGGAATACGTAGCTAATAAACTTCGCTTTTTCTTCATTTGGGAACAAGATGATACGTATCAAAAGTACATTCGTCCGCATTGGGGTAAGTATAATATTCAAACCATTATATGCGATCAATTTTGGGCCGTTGCTTACCAATGGGATAAGATAATCCCAGAAGATAAAATAAGCTATTTTAGAAATGATTGGATGAAATCTAACATTCTAGAAAATCATGGGTCGCTTTGTTCTTTATATGAAGCCTATAAAGGTGATGGTGATAACGAAGGATTTAGAGCCGAAAACCATAAAAAGAAAGGCGATTTTAGATCTGAAGGAGATTCTCCTGCTTTTATATATGCAATTCCAACAGGACTGCGCTCTTTAGAATCACCAAATTATGGTGGTTGGGGTGGTCGCTATGTGAATGTTAGAGAAAACACTTGGTTAGATCCAGTACCTGAAGCCAACTACACCTACCCAGAAGGACGCTGGTTTACACAAACAGCATGGGGACGAAACTATATGCGTAATATATATCCTGAAAATCAGGATTTAATGAATGCCTATTTTAATCCTATAACGAGATGGGTAGATGCTTTACAGAATGATTTTGCAGCTCGTGCAGATTGGTGTGTTAAATCTTATGAAGAAGCCAACCACCCACCCATTGTAAAACTTAAAAATGCCATAGATATTTATGCAAAACCTGGCGACAAAATTAAACTTGATGGTAAAGGAACAATTGATCCTGATGGTGATAAACTTAAATATGCTTGGTGGCAACATAATGAAGCTGGAACTTATATTCATAGTATTTCTATAATAAATTCTACCGAACAAAAGGCTTCATTTACAGTTCCAAAAAATGCAGAAAAAGGACAAACTATTCATATTATTTATGAAGTAAAAGATAGTGGAACTCCCCAGCTAACTAGATATCAACGTATTATTATAACTATAAAGTAATAAATAAGCACTATGTATAAACAGTTTAGCATTACATTAATCTTGTGCATAATATTTCTATTTTCTTTTAAAATGATAGCACAATCACCATGGCAACAACATGGTAAACTGGAAGTATCCACAAACGGTCATTATATTCAACATAAAGATAAAAACCCTTTTCTATGGATTGGAGACACTGGTTGGGGAATGATTCAACAGTTAACAAGAGAAGAAATTGACCAATATTTAGATAGTCGTCAGGCACTAGGTTTTACAGTAATTCAAACTGTAGCTCATTGGTCACCTCATGGTGGAGGTATTAATAGAAGTCCGGATAACGCTGTAAATGCATATGGACATAGACCTTTTACTGGAGATGAAAAATCACCAAACACATCAGAACCTCTAGTAGTTAAAGGTGGTTCTTCAACATCCCCTAACGACTATTGGGATCATGTTGATTATGCCATTGAAGCAGTAAAAAAACGAAACATGTATATAGCACTTTTACCATGTTGGGCTTCTGAACTAGTTACTGGTACAGGACAATATACAACAGAGGAAGCCAAAACTTATGGTGAATTTATTGGGAAAAGATACGGAAAAGAACCACATGTTATTTGGGTACTTGGTGGTGATACCAAAGCACAATTTGATGGGTATGACAAGAATCAAAAATACAGCCAATACGATTACCGTGATATTTATAGAGCAATGGCAGAAGGGATTGTTAAAGGAGCGACTAATAAAACCCCTGCTTGGAATGAAAAACATTCCGCTTGGGACGAGGTTTTTTTAACTTACCATCCTAATGGAGATTATCCTTACGGATCATCACAATGGTTTCATGAAGATACTTGGCAAGATGTAAATGGTGTGGAAGTTTGGAAAGAAGTAAATGATGTATATAGAGCTATGCTAAATGATTATCAATTAAAAAACCCTGTTAAACCAAGCTTGTTCTTAGAAGGTTCTTATGAATATGGCACCTATCGTCATGAATGTGGATGGGTAACGCCAGTTAGAGTTCGCAGACAATTTTATCAAACATTTTTTGCTGGTGGGGCTGGACATACCTATGGAGCTGCTCCTATTTGGGCCATGAGAGGCAATGAAGGTGATTATAATTGTGGCTATACTTGGCAAGAAGCCTTAAATTTCCCTGGGGCAATTCAAATAGCAAAAATTGGGAAACCATTTTTAATAGACCACAAGTGGAATGAATGGATTCCAAACGGGAATGTTATTTCTGGAGTTGGTGAAAATGAAAGTTTAAAAACTGCCGTTACTACAAAATCAGGAGATATGGCATTGATTTATTTCTCTAACAACTCTAGTTGTCGTGTAAACAATGTTTTGAATAAAGATGCTGAAGCATACTGGTTTTATCCTAGAAATGGAGAAATAGAGAAAGTCTCTTCTTTTAAAGATAATGAATCGAAAGCTATGGTACCTCCATCAAATTGGGAAGATGCTATATTAGTATTGAAAAATTAAAATCATAAAATAAAACTTAAATTCCAATATGAATACATTTAAATACATATTAATTGTACTTTTTATAGTACCTCAAATACATTTACTTAATGCTCAAGAAAACAGCTCTAGTAGAATTCCGGAATATGAAATTCCATATGAATTCCCTGAAGTTGATAACATCAAGGAGGTTTTAAATAGAATTCGTGTTTATTATGAAGCTTCGAGTCCTCAAACTATAGTGGATGGTCAAACAGGAAAAGAAATAACCAACTTTAAAACATTCAATTTAAATGCTGAACCATCCAAAGGTTTTTCAAGCGAATTCTCTTATACTCATGGTGTTGTACTTTCAGCTTTTGATTATATAGAGGATGTAACAGGAGATAAAGCCTTTTTCTCTAATAACATTAAATTTTATGATTATGTGCTTAAAAATTTACCATATTTTCAAAAAAATTCAAAAAAAATAACCAAAGAAAAAATTGGAAGTTGGGGCAGAATTCTAAATTTTCATGCACTTGACGACTGTGGTTCTATTAGCGCAGCAATGATTAAAACTTATTTAAAAAATAAAAATGAAAATTATTTAAAATTAATCAATCAAGCTGCCGATCATATTTCAAATAACCAATTTCGTTTAGAAAATGGCACATTAGCAAGAAACCGTCCACAATACGAATCGGTATGGGCAGATGATATGTACATGAGTGTTCCTTTTCTAGCGAATATGGGTGTATTGACTGGTGACAACAAATATTTTGATGATGCTGTAAAACAAGTGCTTCAAATGGGCGATAAATTATATATAAAAGATAAGGAATTGTTTGACCATGGTTGGAATGTTACTTCAGGTGATTATGACCCACATTTTTACTGGGGACGCGCAAATGGATGGGTTTTAATGTCCATGGCTGAATTGCTGAGTGTTTTACCTGATGATTACAAAGGGAGAGATGAAATTCTGCACTTATACCGTTCGATGGTGCGTTCCTTAGCAAATTTGCAAGACGGAACAGGATTCTGGCATAATCTGTTGGATAAAAGTGATACCTATACAGAAACATCTTGTACAGCCATGTTTACTTTTGCTATTGCTAAAGGTATTAATGAAGGTTGGGTTAGTCATGTTTACGGTCCTGTGGCCCTAACAGGTTGGAACGCAACTAAAACACGCGTACTTGAAAATGGTGCCGTAGATGGTACTTGTGAAGGTACAACGTTCGCACACGACAACACTTACTATTATAATAGAGGAAAAAGCATTTATGCGACTCATGGCTATGGCCCTGTGCTTTATGCGGGTGCGGAAATGATTAAGCTATTACAAAATGACACCCTTGAAATTCAAAAAGCAAAAGATAACTCTGTGAATAGCACGTATCATTTTATTCTAAAAAGTGAATGGCCAAATAAACACTAAGTTTACTAAGCCATTTTATATTTTTAGACAATCTACTAAAACAAAAAGCACCAATTATATGGTGCTTTTTGTTTATTGTTTTTTATCATTAATTATTAATTGCCAACCTAAATAGGCATCATTTACAATATCATTATTTTTATTTGGGTCATAACGTTTAATCATTTCACTAGGCAATTTTGGTAGTTCTTCAAAATTTTTCCAAAGTTTTACGCCCAATCCAGAAATTAAAGCTGCTCCCCATGCTGAAACATCGGTAATTCCCATGTTGGTTATTGGGGTTTTTAATAAATCTGCGATAAATTGCATTAAAAACTTATTGGCAGTAATACCTCCGTTTACTTTTAATTCTTTTAAAGATGTTTTCGTTTCTTTTTCAATAGAATGAATAACATCTTTTATTTGAAATGCAATTGATTCTAAACTTGCTCTCACTAAATGCGCTTTGGTTGTTCCGAAAGTTAATCCATGAACAGAAGCTTTCCAATCTTTTTGCCAATAAGGTGCTCCCATACCACTAAAAGCTGGGATTAAATAAACACCTTCATTGTTTTCTAACGAGGTTGCCATAGGTTCAATATCACTATAAGTGGTAAAAACATCTAATTGATTTTTCAACCATTCAATAGTAGAACCACAACTTACTATCACGCCTTCTAGAGCATAATTTACTTGGCCTTCAACACTCCATCCAATAGTGGTTAGCATACCGTTTTGAATATCTTTAGAAATATTCTCAGCATGCCATAAAATAGATGAACCTGTACCTAAAGTGGCTTTTGCCATACCATTAGTAAAACATTCTTCACCAAAGAAAGCTGCTTGAGAATCGCCAATAATTCCTGTTATAGGAAGCGCATTTTTAAAAGCCCCTTCAAAAGTTGAATCCCCAAAATGGTCGGATGAAAATGTAACCTCTGGCAAATTTATATTTTCTATACCAAATGTTTTCAAAAGCGATTTATCCCATTCCAAATTATAAATATTATAGAATAAAGTTCTCGATGCGTTTGTATATTCTGATTTAAAACTTTTGTGATTAGTAAGTTTGTAAAGCAACCAAGTATCAACCGTTCCAAAGTAGGCGTCTCCATCATGGATGGCTTTTTTTACTTTATCATTATTTTCATTAAGCCATATAACTTTTGTTGCTGAAAAATAAGGGTCAATAGTTAAACCTGTACTCGAATTTATAGCTTTTTCTAAATTACTTTCTTTTAAACGCTCACAAACTTCAACAGATCGTTTACATTGCCAAACTACTGCATTATGTAATGGATTTCCGTTTTTATCCCATAATACAAAAGTTTCCCGTTGGTTAGAAATACCACAAGAAACAACACTGTTTTCTTCGCCTGGAAATTGTTCGTTAAATTGATTCATACAATTTTTAACGGCGTTTATAACCGACTGATAAATCTCCATAGGATCCTGCTCTACAAAACTAGATTGGGGATAGTATGATTTTAAAGATTCAGTAGTTTTAATAACAACTTTTCCAAATTCATCAAAGATTATAGCTTTAGTACCACTCGTTCCTTGATCGATGGATAAAATATATGATTTAGACATAATAATTTTTACTTTAAATAAAGACTTTTTTTTAAAGCTTAGTCTTCGCTAGGGTGATTTAATCGATCCATAATTACGGCTACTAATATTACCAAACCTTTGATTATTTGTTGCCAAAAAGGCGATACGTTTAGCAATACCAATCCACTATTCAACACACCGATAATAAGTGCTCCTTGAACAGTTCCCATAATAGAACCTCTACCTCCAGATAGTGAAGTACCACCAATAACTACAGCCGCAATAGAATCTAATTCATAGCTCATACCAGCATTTGGTTGCGCAGAGTCTAAACGAGATGTTAGTATAATACCACCTACTGCTGCTAAAATACCAGCAATGGCATACACCCAAATTTTTATTTTATTAATGTTGATGCCTGATAGTCTGGCAGCACTTTCATTCCCACCAATAGCATAAATATGTCTACCAAATTGCGTTTTCTTAGTAACAATTACCGCAATAACCACTATAATAACAGTAATCCAAACAGGCATAGGTATCCCTAAAAACCAACCTGTTCCTATAAAATCGAAACTATCACCCAATCCAGTTATAGGGAAACCACCAGTCCATAACATGGTAGCACCTCTTGCAATAGTTAACATAGCTAAAGTTGCCACGAACGGAGGTACTTTAAAGCGTGTAATCATCCACCCATTAAACACTCCTAGAGATCCACCAATTACTAAACCTGCAAGTATAGCACCGAATACAGTAAACCCAATGTAGGTATTAAACGCAGGAACTTCTAAACCAAATTTTAAGAGCCCAGCAGCAACAGCACCACTAAAAGCAAGAATAGAACCTACAGACAAGTCTATTCCTTTTGTGAGTATAACTAAGGTCATACCCACAGAGATACATACGTTTATAGATATTTGTCTTGCAATGTTCCATCCATTTTCCATGGTGAAAAACTTATCAGACATGATAGTTAAAACAATACATAGCACCAATAGTGCAATAATGGATTGAAATTTTACTAAAGTATTTTTTACATCAGCCATTTTAAAGTCTTATTTTGTTTTTATTGAGTGGTTTCGTTGGGTTATTTCTAATTATTATATAATAGCCGCTTTCATAATAGCTTCTTCATTGAAATTTTCTTGACTGAATTCTCCAGTGATTCTTGAATCGCTTAATACTAGAATTCTATCAGAAATAGCCATAATTTCTGGAAGTTCTGAAGAAACAACTACGAGTCCCAATCCATCTTTTGCTAAATTATTTATTAGATGATAAATCTCATTTTTTGCATTTACATCAATGCCACGTGTTGGTTCATCTAGAAATAATATTTTTGGTGTCGTAGCAAGCCATTTAGAAAGCACTACTTTTTGTTGATTTCCACCACTCAAATTTCCTGAAAGTTGTTTCTCTGAAGGCGTTTTAATTTTAAGAGCTTCAATATATTTTTTAGATAAAAGTGCTTCAAGTTTAGAGTTTAAAAATCCACTTTTTACCACGTCGTTAATACTTGCCATACTAACGTTTTTTGATATTTCCATTTGTAATACCAAACCATCTTCTTTTCGGTCTTCAGGTACTAAGCCCATACCATTTTTAATGGCGTCCATTACCGATTTGATTCGGACTTGTTTGTTTTCAATAAATACAGAACCTGACATGATATTAGCATGCAATCCAAAAAGTGTTTCTAATAATTCTGTTCTTCCTGCACCCATTAAGCCAAATACTCCAAGAACTTCTCCCTTTTTAACACAAAAATTAATATCCTTTATTAAATAAGATGATTTACTTGTGATTTTTGGAAGCGATATATTTTCTACTCTAAGAACCTCTTCTCCAAAGGGAACAGTTTCTTTTTTATACATGTTTTTAATGTCCCTACCCACCATTAATCGGATAAGGTCGTCCTTTTTTGCATCTTGAACATTTTCTATACTTCCAACAATTTTCCCATCTCGTAAACCTATAAATCGGTCTGCAATTAAAAAAAGTTCATCTAATTTGTGAGAGATATATAAAATGGAAACATTGTCTTTTTTAAGCGATGCAATAATTTTAAATAGTGATTCAACCTCGGTATCTGAAATCGCCGATGTTGGTTCATCCATAATAACCAATTTAGCTTCTTCTAATAACGCCTTGGCTATTTCTATAAGTTGTTGTTCACCTACTCTAAGTTCAGAAACCAATGTTTTAGGGTTCAAATTACAATCCAAACGAGTTAGTAGCTCTTTAGTTTTGTTGTTCATTTGTTTAGAATCTAAGATTCCGAACACATTGTGTAGTTCTCTACCTAAAAATATATTTTCAGTAATGCTTAAATAAGGAATTAAATTTAATTCTTGATGAATAATAGCAATACCTTTTTGCATGGCATCTTTTGGGTTGCTAAAATTCACTTCTTCATTATTTAACAGAAGCCTCCCTTCATAATCTGGATATACTCCAGATAAAATTTTCATCAATGTCGATTTTCCTGCGCCATTTTCCCCAACAATCACATTCACTTTTCCTGTATGAACGTCAAGGTTTACATCGCTTAAAGCGATAACACCTCCAAATTTCTTAGTTATATTTTTGGCTTGTAATAATATGTTTGGTTGGTTTTCCACGATTTTAATTATTGAATTTTATAATAAGTGGAATTACTTTTAATGCTTGCAAATTAGGAGACTTGGTATTTACTTTAACGGCACCTTTAAAATATAACGTATCACCTTCCTTTACTTTTTGTTTGAAAGGTGGAACAATAGTTTCCCTTACGATATTGTTAAGCTCAACAGAAATAGTATTGAAGTCCATCGTATTTTGAAAACTTCCAATATCTGCTAAACCACTTCCGTCTCTAATGGCATTTCCAAAAATAAAATCGGTTGCTATTCGTATTTGTTGTTTGCTATCATCATCAATTGCTACCAAAACATCTTCTTCTTCAATAGCAATAACTGTAGCATTGCCATCAATAATAAAATTGTAATCATTGCTAATTCCAAGTTTTTTTCCTTTTTGTTCACAATATTTTTCCACACCTTTAGTAATATCTGCTAGAAATTCTGAAACATTAATAGCTGGGAGAGTTTCAATATTATTAGACATAAAATCGGTTGCCAAAGTTTTGGCATCAAAAACGCTGGTGCTTTGTTCTTCTTTAACTTTATCTAATGGCTCAAAATAAACAGCATTGTAAAGTGATAAAACTAAAATAACTACTATGACGATATATTTAACTGGTTTTTTCATGTGTTTATATATTATCTACTTTTATTGTCACATAGTCCTTCCATATAATCATTCCCTTGAATATCGAGAGTTCGTTATGGAAGTTTCATGGTTAATTATTTTAATTGTTAGCAATAAATTTATTAATGTTCTCTTGTGTAACAACTTCAACAGCAAGTGGTGTTTTTGCGCTAAAATCTCTTTTCCCATTTATATATTCATCGGCTAATTCAGCAGCAGTTCTAGCCATTTTCTTAGAAGATTGCATTACGGTAGCTGTTATTTTATTATCAGCTATGGCATTCATAACATCATTTTCTCCATCAAAACCAAAAATCATAACTTCTTTTTCTTTTCCAGCGGCTACTAATGCTTGATAAGCCCCCATGGCCATAGAATCATTTCCACAAAATACAGCGTTAATATCTGGATTTGATTGCATAATTGACTCCAATTTATCCATTGCTATACTTCTATCAAAATCGGCACTTTGTTGTGCAACCATTTCCAATTCAGGAAAAAGATCGACCACACTATGAAACCCTTTGGATCGGTTCCAAGTATTATTATCGCCCACCAATCCTAACAATTCAACATATTTTCCTTTTTTGTTAAGTTTACGAACAAAATATTCACCTAATTCCACACAACCAGAAAAACTATCTGAAATTATTTGTGAAGTTGCTGCATCTAAAGAATTTACCTCTCTATCCATGCAAAAAACAGGAACACCTGCTTTCTTTGCACGTTTAACATTCGATACGGAACCCTCTGAATCGGTTGGATTGAATAATACAGCACTGTAACCTGCTGCAATTAAATTCTCGAAATGCTCTGCTTCTTTTGATGTATTGTTTTGTGAATCGAAAATAGTGGCTTCATAACCTAACTCTCTGGCTCGTTCTGCAGCAGATTCTGCAAAAGCAACGAACCAAGAGTTGTTTAGTGTTGAAATAACAACCGCTATTTTTTTAGGGCCATCTTCCTTTTTTGAGTTACAGCTGAATACAGTAAATATGGCTAGTAATAAAAGAATTAGATTTTGTGGTTTGAATGGTTTAGTTGGTATGCTCATAAAATCTAATTTTAAATATCTAACAATTCTTTACACGTTTTAAACAAACCGTCTTTCGATATGCCGTAATGGTTAAAGATTTCTACCTGAGAACCAGTAACGGTATATTCATCAGGAATTCCAACAATTTTAAATGGATTTTTAAATCCCTTTTGAAAGAGATGAGATGCACAAGCTTCTCCCAAACCACCGTTTACCATGTGTTCTTCAACAGTAATAATTGGTCTTCCGTTTGAAGCTAATTCTTCTAATAATTTAATATCCAAAGGTTTTATAGTATGCATACTAACTACAGTCGCCTTCATATCATGTTCATCTTCAAGTTTTTTTGCAGCTAACCAAGCAGGATAAACGGTTTCACCTGTAGCAATAATTGTAATATCATTACCCTCTCTAACAACACGACCTTTACCAAACTCAAAAGTCTTATTATCTTCTTTTAAAAAAGGCATGGCTTTTTTGCCATAGCGCATGTATACAGGTTTATTGGTTTTAGCAGCTAAACGAACTGCTTGTTCTGTTTCAAAATTATCAGCTGGTGCAACGATAATGATATTGTTTATGGCACGAAGCACAGCATAATCGTGTAAACTATGGTGTGTGGTACCAAGTGCACCGTAACTAACACCAGAGCTGATACCCACTAAAGTTACAGGGTTATCAGAATAACAAACATCATTTTTAATTTGCTCCAAGGCTCTTGCACTTAAAAAACATGCAGGAGATACTGCAAATGTTTTTTTACCTGCTGAAGCTAATCCAGCTGCTACACCCACTAAATTTTGTTCTGCAATACCTACTTCAACAATTTGATTAGGATACTTTTCTCCAAAAGGAACTAACTTTCCTGAACCACGTGAATCACTAGTTACTGCAATAATATTTCTATCGGTTTCAGCTAATGCTTGCAATGTTTCAGAAAAAACATCTTGATTAGCCTTACCCATTTTTAAATCCTTTTCCTCTATTTTATCTAATTCCATGATCTCTAGATTAATGCTTCTGCTTCTCTTAATTCGGAAAGTGCTAATTCATATTGCTCTGGTGATGGTACACCATGATGCCATTTTGTTACACCTTCCATATAACTAATTCCTTTTCCTTTTATGGTATGCGCTATAATGAAACTTGGTTTTCCTGTTTCTAACGGACCACTATTCAAGGCTTCTTCAAGTTCTTCTAGATTATGACCGTCAACTTCTTTAACTGCCCAACCAAATGCTTCTAATTTTTGGCGAACAGAATCGGTATTCATAACATCTTTATTGTAACCTGTAATTTGTTGTTTGTTATTATCTAAAATGGCATACAAATTATCTAATTTATAATGTGATGCAGATAAAAATGCTTCCCAATTAGAACCTTCTGGTAATTCACCATCTCCCAAAAGGGTATAAACACGATGAGATTTGTCATCTAATTTAGCAGCGATGGCTTCACCAACACAAATAGGTAATCCATGACCTAAAGCCCCTGTGTTTTGTTCAACACCATTTACTTTTTTAGTTGGGTGACCAATATAATGTGATTGATATTGACAAAGGGTTTCTAAATCTGATTCTGGAAAAAAACCTCTATCCGCAAGGGTTACAAAAAGTGCCTCAACACAATGACCTTTACTTTGAATGTATCGGTCGCGATGGGGATTTTTGAAATTGTTTGGATCTACATTTAAAACACGGTTATAGAGCACGTTTAAAGTGTCTACACACGATAAACTACCGCCCGTATGTCCTGCTTTTGCTTTATATATATACTTAAGAAGATTTTTTCTCAAGAATACAGATTTTAATTTTAATTCTTTATTCGTCATTTTTTTTAATTTATGAGAAAATTTAATCGATTACCCTTTATGGTTATAAATATCCCAGCCCATGTAGTTACCTAATGCTTCTTCAAGAATAGCTCCTGTTTTTGATGCATTCATAACAACATGATGTTCAAAACCATTTCTACATACATGATTCATTAAACCTTGTAAGTTTCCTATTTTTGCAACTGCTCTATTTCCAAAAGTTTTTAATGGGTCGTCTGTTAATTCACCTTCGCCTATATAGGCTTTAATGATCCCTTTAGGATCGTCTGTACTAATTCTTCCATATGTTAGTGGCATGGCGGGTGTACGACCATCTAAAGCACCATACGTGTTTTCAACACCAACACTAGTACCTAAAATAGGTGCATTACTAATTTCGATATCCGGTAAAAATGACTTTGCCCAATTTCCACAATGGAACAGCACGCATTTTTCTGGGTCGTCTGCATAGTTATTATTCCAATCTACTAAAGCACTTGGAGAACCCGATGCTAATTGCATCGCATACATACTTAAAGTTCCTGTAACGTCAACTTCACAAGCCGAGGGTAGCATATTCTCGGACATGATACTCATAGTTGTACACACATTACATCCAAAATTTTGTTGTAAAGAGGTCCAGCACTGAATGGCAGTAGCGTCTAATTCATATTCATCAACATAATCATTTAGAACAACATCCAGTTTTGCTATTTGAATCATAGCATCATTAGGTGTTTTTCCTTTTGGAGCGTAAGCATTTATTTTATCTAAGTGCTGTTTAACCGAAGCATCATCCTTAGTAAGTTTGTTTGCTTTCCCAAGAATTTCAGATAAATCTGCTGTTACAACTGTGATACCATTTCTTTGTAATATTTTTTCAGAATAACGCACTGTGTTAAATGCTCCTGGTCTAGCACCTATAGCACCAATTCTAATATTTCTCATACCTTTTACAACGCGGCAAACAGATATAAAATCTTTTAAATCTTTTTGAAAAACAGGATCAGTTGGGTGAGAAACGTGTTGACTAGTAAGTGAATATTTAATCCCATATTGGTACAAGTTATTGCAAACTGATATTTTACCACACCAAGAATCACGACGATTAACTACATTCATTTTAGATAATTCATCTGGGTATGCTTGTATTAAAACAGGAACGTTTAAATTAGCAAGTTTTAGTGTATCTGCAACCCCTCTTTCATCTCCAAAGTTTGGCAAAAGCACCAAAATTCCAGCCAACTCATCTCTATGTTTTTTAAAGAGGTCTGCACATTTTTGTGAATCTTTATAGGTTTCAACACCCCCTAATTTAGTATCTGTTGTTTCTAATAAAATTGGTTTTAAGTTTAATTTCGCAAAAACATCCACAATTTCTGTTCTTGCTTTTTCAACTAAACTATCTGGGAAAAAATCACGATTCCCAATTATAATTCCAATACTTAATGATTTTTTTGACATGTTATTTATTATAAAATTGAAGCTAATATTATTTAAATGATATTAAAGATGTGTAACTATTAGTCGATGGTCAATTCTGTAAAGCTTTATGCTAAAATGACTTCGATTTCATGGTTTTTAAAAACTTTCTTATCCGATTCTTTGATTCCTGAGTCTGTTACTATATAATCTATTAAAGATAGCGCTCCTAAACTCGCTAAAGCACTTTTGCCTATTTTGGTACTATCCGCTACCAAATAGGTAATATCAGCAGCTTCTATCATCGCTCTTTTAACAACCAAGTCACTAATACTTGGATAAGTTAAGCCCGATTTTAATGAAATTCCAGCAGTTGCTAGAAATAGTTTTTGCACATTCAAACCTTTAAAAAAATCGGCAGCCTTTTGCCCTGTAAGTGATAAAGTTGGAGGTTTAAATTCTCCTCCAGTCATTATAACTTCTATACCAGGCTCAGTACCTAACATCAATGCTATATTCAAGGCATTGGTTATTACTGTTAAATTTTTAAAACCAATTAATTTTTTAGCTAATTCCGTGGTAGTGCTACCTGAGTCCAAAATAATAGTATCCCCTAATTCAATATATTCTAGACATTTAAGTGCAATAGATTCTTTTTGCTCTAAATTCTCTTGGTGAAATAATGCAAAATTTTTAACATGGTCTTCAATATTTTTCATAAAAGCACCTCCATGCTCTCTAATTATTAAACCTTGTTTTTCTAGCTTCTCTAGGTCTTGTCTCACAGTTACTTCGGTAACTTTGAACAACTTTGCTAAATCAACTACTTTTGCAGAACCATCTTCTTGAAGCAGTTCCATTATTTTTTCTCGTCGTTTATTGGGTAATATTGCCATACTACAAAGAAAAGAAAAAAAACGAAAAATAAAGCAAAAATCAGAAGAATTAAATATTTTAATAAAATAGCACTCTAATAATTTTAATTCACAATTTCGATTTCATCGTTAAAAATAAGAACCTTTTATTTAAAAAATAAATTACACTTATTTTCCTACATAATGCATGTGGATGAATAAATATCGATTAAAAACAATTGTTTTTTATGCTTTACAATTTTTTCTCGGTGTAATTCTACTACACAATGTTATTTGTTCTCAAAATTATTCTTTTTCATTCTTAACAATAATAAAAATCTTACTTTTTTATTTATCATTTTAACTAACTAATACCATTCTAATCGTGTTTTTTTTCATACAAAAACATAGTAAACGAAAAAAAAAATTAAAAAAAACGAAAAAAAAAATAAATAATAAACAAATAATTTTATATTTGGATAATCGATTACATGTTAACAAACTGTATCATACCAACTTAACACTAAATTAAAAACTATTATTTATGACAAACCAAAACTTACTTAGTTTTCTACAAATCTTTTTAAGATATATAGAAGCTATAAAACAGAATTTTAAAAAAAATGACCTATTATTTTTAATGGGTTTATTATTTATTTGTACGGGCTCTTTACATGCTCAAAATAAAACTGTTACGGGCAAAGTAACGGACGGTGATGATTTGGAAGGCCCTTTAGCTGGAGTGACTATTCTTGTTAAAGGTACCAACAACGGAACCTCTACAGACTTTGATGGAGATTTCACTCTTAATAATGTAAGTGAAACTGCAACTTTAGTATTTTCCTATATAGGTTATGTTACCCAAGAAATTCCTGTAAATTATAAAACGACCTTTAATGTAACTCTAAAGCCAAGTTTAGAATCTCTAGATGAAGTTAAGATAGTAGCTATTGGTTATGGAACAGTAAAAAGGGAGAACTTAACAGGTTCGGTTGCATCAATATCAGCAAAGGAATTATCTAAAGTTGCGGTAACAAATGTTTCGGAAGCCTTAGCAGGAAGACTACCTGGTGTAAGCGTTCAAGCCATAGATGGAGCTCCTGGGGCTGACATTATAATTCGTGTAAGGGGTGGAGGATCTATTAATAATGATAATTCACCACTATATGTCGTTGATGGACTCATTGTTGATAATTTAAACGACCTTCCTCCAGGTGATATAGAAAGCATTGATGTTTTGAAAGATGCTGCCTCTACTGCTATTTATGGATCCCGTGCATCAAATGGGGTCATATTAGTTTCTACTAAAAGAGCAAAAGCAGGTAAAACGACGGTTACTTATAATACTTTTTTTCAAGTTAAAACGTTCCCATCAGAAAGAAAGTACAACGTTTTATCTCCTTACGAATTTGCATTAATGCAATATGAGACAGCTGCCATAGGTGGAGCAACTACACTTGCACAATTCACAAAAGACTACGGTCATTTTGGTGATTTAAAGTTGTATAAAAATATGAAACCAATTGATAGACAAGAAGATTTGTTTGGTAAATCTAATTTTTCAAGATATAATAATTTTAATATCACAGGAGGAACTGAAGCCACTAGAATGTTTCTTAGTTATACTTCAAATAGAGATTCTGGTTTAATGCCAGATAGCGGTCAAGATAGAGATGCTCTAAATTTTAAATTAAATCATCAAATTTCTGATAAATTAAAAATTGATGCAGGAGCTAGAATAACAACTAATTTGATAAAGGGATCTGGTATTAGTGGTACGTCTGGATTAAAAGTATCTAATTTAGTTACTAATAGACCTATCAACGGTCTTGCAGACGAGTTGATTATTAATCCGGATTCTGCAGATGATGATTATTTGCAAGACTACATAGCCTCTTATTTAAATCCTGTTGAATATAGCAAACAAGATTGGAGACAAAAAAAGAGTTTAAGTTATATATTTAATGCAGGTTTAACTTGGGATATCTTAAATAATCTAAAAGCTAATACAGCGGTATCTCTAAATAAAACGTATGGAGAAAATCTGAGATTTTATGGACCTATAACAGGTGTTTCAAAAGAAAATGGAGGCGCGCCTGTTGGCACTAAATACGATTATGAAGATAAGTCTTATAGAATTACAAATACGTTGAATTACAGCTTTAAAAATCTTGGAAAACATGATGTGAATATATTAATTGGGCAAGAAGTAGGTTCTTCTGGAGGAATAAATCAATCTATACAAGTAGGTGGTTTTAGACCTTCCATACAACCTGAAGAGCTATTTGCAAATACGCAATTAGGAGACTCTCAGTACACCTATCAAAGCACTAAAGAAGAGACGGACACAAACATATTTTCTCTTTTCTCTAGAGCTAATTATTCCTATGATGATAAGTACTTATTTACAGCAACTGTGCGTAGAGACGAATCCAGTATATTTTCTAAAAGCAATAGAGTAGGGTATTTCCCAGCCTTTTCTGCTGGGTGGAAAATTTCAAGCGAACCGTTCTTAAAAGATTCAAAAGCAATTAATCAGTTGAAGTTAAGAATTGGCTATGGAGCTACAGGTAATGATAATATTCCAACTAATTCAACAAACCTATTATATTTTGCAAGTGACTCTAGAGGACCTGGATTTACTAATGATTTGCCTTCCTCTTATTATTATGCTGGTGGTGGTAGTACATTATATAACCCAGATTTAATATGGGAAACTACTATTGGTAAAAATATTGGTTTAGACTTTACATTGTTTAACTCTGTTGTAAATGGAAGTTTAGATTTTTACAGAAATGAAGTAAAAGATTTACTAGTAAAAGGTCTTATTCAAGGAAGCCCTGGGTTTAGCACGCAATGGTCTAATGCAGGAAACACTTCTAATCAAGGAGCTGAGTTAGGTTTGAGCATGAACGTATTAAATAAAAAAGATTATTCGTTAACTATCAACGCTAATTTTGGTACCAATAAATTCAGAATTGACAAACTTCCTGGACTTGATAAGCAGCAATTTTCAACAACAAATTGGGCTAGTACGGATTTAAACTGGTATGAGGATTATTTGCTAAAAGAAGGAGACGAAGTTGGCTTAATTTATGGTTACAAAAATGATGGTTTCTATACGGTTGATGATTTTGATCAAGTAACGCCTACTACATATGCGTTAAAAGCAGGATTACCTAATCCAGGAGGCCTTTATGGCACAACTCTTAGGCCAGGCTCTATGAAAATTAAAGATTTAAATAACGATGGCGAAATTGACAAAGATAATGACCGTACTGTAATTGGGAGTACATTACCAAAAGCAACAGGTGGATTTGGTTTTACAGCAAATTTAAAAGGATTTGATATCTCAGCCTTTTTTAACTGGTCTTATGGAAATGACGAATATAATGCAGGGAAAATTGCCTATAATTCATTGTTTGCAAGAAATGGCGGTTCTTATTTAAATATGTTGACTACTATGGATTCGTCTAATAGATTTACTTATATTGATATTGATGGTACATATACTGGTACTCCTGGTCAAATTATAACTGACTTAGCACAATTAGGGGAATTGAATGCTGATAAAACAATATGGAGTGGTAATATTTCATTTGCAAATAGAAAACCGCAACTCACTGATTGGGCTGTTGAAGATGCCTCTTACATTAGATTTAGCAACCTTACTATTGGGTATACTATGCCAATGAAGGCTATTCAAAATTCTATTATTTCTAATTTACGCTTTTATGTAACAGGAACAAATTTATATCTATGGACTAAGTACTCTGGATATGATCCTGATGCAAATAACTCTAGAAGTAATGATGGTTATCAGGGTTTAACTCCTGGGTTAGATTTTTCATCTTATCCAAAAAATAGATCATATACTTTTGGTGTAAATGCTAGCTTTTAATTAAAATAGGTTATAAAATTAATTTAAAAATATATCACTATGAAAACAATTAAAAAAATATTAATTATACTAACGGCAGTTCTTTTGAGTGGCTGTTCAGATTTTTTAGAACCAGATTCGCCTTCAACATTTGATAAAGTTTTAGTTTACTCTAATCTTGATGATGCTAGAAAAGCGACCAATAATATTTACGTTCAATTTGGTCAAGATGGTTATAGAACCAGACTTTCCATTACCATGCAGGGAATTACTGATATAATGACTGGTGGAGATAAAAGCTCTACTAAGGATAATTATCAAATTATGGCTTTGAAAGCGGTTTCTAGTAATGGCGATTTAGCTAAGGCATGGACATCCGCTTACACAGCTATTAAAGATTGTAACTTTGTGATTGAAGGTTTATCGAATAGTGCTCTTTTCAATTCTACTGATCCAGCTATTAGTGCAGAAATGCATCAGTTAATTGGAGAGGCATATACTATTAGAGCATTCTGGTACAGTCAATTAGTTTATAATTGGGGTGATGTGCCTTATTATAGAAACGCTCCAGTAGCAGGTGATAATTTTGATCTTCCAAAAACAGATAGAAATCAAATTCTTTCGGAAATGATTGATGATTTAAGAGCTGCTGAAACAGGAATGAAATGGGCTAGTCAAGTACCACAATCTTGTCAGCAAGTAAATAGAGAATATGCAATAGGAATGATTGCTAGATTATCATTGCAACGTGCTGGGTACTATTTAAAACCAGATATGACTAAAGATGTAGCAACACCTGCTGATCGTGCTGCCTATTATACCATTGCCAGAGATTATTCTCAGAAATTAATGACTTTAAAAGACAGACCTTTAGCAACAGATTTTGCACAAATATTTAAAAATCAATGCAATAGAATTTACCCGTCAGAAAGCGATATGTTATTTGAAGTGCCTTTCGCTATTGGTGCAGGAGAAGTAGGTTATAATGTGGGAATGAATGTGGCTTCATCAGATAAACATCCTTATGGGAAGGGTGGTCATGATTATAGTATGCCACTTTCTTATTTCTACTCTTTCGATACAAAAGATAAAAGATTACCTGCCACTTGTGGTTTGTATGATTTAACAAATCCTGCAGGAACAACTCTTACATTAATTCCATCAGCGGTTTCAAGTACTGGTATTGCTCAAGCAAAATGGAGTGTAGCGTATGTTGAAGGTGGGAATGGTTCTTCAGTAACAAAAGGAACAGGTATTAACTGGCCCATGATGCGTTATTCAGATGTTTTATTAATGTTTGCAGAAGCTGAAAATGAATTAAACGGACCAACTCAAGCTGCAAAAGATGCCTTAAAAAGAGTAAGACAAAGAGCTTTTGATAGCGCAAATTGGTCTACAAAAGTGGATGATTATATTACTACTATTTCGGCTAGTAAGGCTTCTTTCCTAAAGGCTATTGTTGATGAAAGAGCTTGGGAATTTGGCGGGGAATTGTTAAGAAAAAATGATTTAGTGAGATGGGGTATTTACGAAGATAAAATGCTCGAAACTGTAAATAAAATAAAGGCTATAGGTGATCAATCTATTGCGAATGATCCAAATTCTATATATGCTAATTACATTTACTGGAGAGTTGATAATAAAAAAATAACTATTTATGATGGATTAAACAGTAATACACCTCCTCCTGGTTATAATGCAAATGTAACTGTTACAACTGATATTAGTACTGGCGATACACTTCCTTTAGACGCATGGCAAAGATCTGACTGGTCAAATAAAATGAAAAGTAGTACTACTGGTTTATATAACACCTTTTTAGACACTCAATATTCACCATACATAGATTCAACACCTATTAGATATATTCAACCCATACCATCTGGCACCATTAGCAATAGCGCCATTCTAGTAAATGATGGTTACGGATTCACTAATTAAACTCATAAAAAAATGAAAAACCTTAATATAAAAATCTGTTACACACTACTACTATTAGTTGGTGTATTATTTTTTAACTCGTGTAGCGATGACGCTATACAAGAAGATGGAATCCAACTTTTTAGACCAGTTTTGAATGTGCCATTATATGCTGAAAAAAATGCAATTATAGTTAAAATGGGGCTATTTAAAACTGCCGTTGGATATAAGATAGAACTAAGTAGGGATAATTTTGCTACACCAGCAATAAAGATCATTGAAACTACCGATCCTACCATAATTATTCCAAATTTATTATGGAATACGACGTATCAAGTTAGAGCAATGACCTATGCGGCAGATCCACAATATAACAGTGAAGTTGCAGAATTTGGCGAAGTTAAAACTGGTCGTTTTCCTTCCATTTTAGCAATACCTCAAAGTGACGATATTATTGACAATGCCTTAAATGTGCGTTGGACGGTTTCAGGTTCACCTGTAACCACTATAAAAATATTTGAAGCAGCTGATGAAGAATTAGCGAATGAGTTAGCTAGTTATACTACTACAGAAGCTCAACAACTTACAGGTTTAAGAAGTATAAAACAATTAGCAGCATCTACAGCATACACTGTAGCCATTTATAGTGATGATGTTTTAAGAGGGTTTGAAATTTTCACTACTAAAGCTGCATTGCCTACCACAGGAGATCTTGTTGATGCAAGAGGTGACGATTTGTTTGACCCAGCAACAGATGATGGCACCTATTTAAACAATAAAATTGCGGAAATTATGGCTTTACCTAATGGTGGCACTTTAATTCTTGATGGAGATCAAGAATACATATTTAAAGGCACCACAATTAATAATAGCATTAAAATTATAAGTGGATACAGTTTAAATACTGGTGGAGCCAAAATAAATGTTAATAGTAACTTTAATATTGCCAACAATGCTAGTATTGATCATGTAATATTATCAGGATTAAAACTAGATGGTAGAGACAAAAACCCGTATTTTCTGAATGTTGGAGATGCGGCATCATTTAATATAAACACCTATAGATTTGAAAATTGTTACATGACTGAAATTAGAACTTTTGCACGTATTAGAAGCGGTGTTACTGGTGCTGTAAATAATTTTGAGATTGATAATTGTTCATTATTTCGTGCTGGTAAAGATTATTATTTATTTACGTATGAAGGAAGTAATGCAGGTTTTACGATAGGAAATGTTAAACTTACACGTTCTACTTTTCAAAGAACTCAAAGATTATTGAGACATGCAGGTCCAGATCCAATAAATAGTATTATCATAAGTGATTGTACCTTGGGTGAAACAACACTATATAATAATGTATGGTTTGAACTTACTCCAATAGTTACTAACGGTATTAAATTTACGAACTCACTTATTGGTAGAGCGTGGGATAATACCACTGCTCCCGGACTTACTAATGCACCTTCTAAGTTTTTGAAATTAGGAAATGGCTCTATAGTTACTTTCGAGAATACCTTTCAAACAAATGATGTTATTTGGGACGCCTCTTACATACAGCCAACAATTCCTGTATATAACGGTACTGTAAGTGATTTATGGGTAGATTCTATAAATGGTGATTTTAATATTAAAGATAAGACTTTTGTAGGAAGAAGTACTAGTGGAGATCCCCGCTGGAGATTATAAAAATAGTTTAGTTTGTTTATAAAGGTATGCTTTGATATTTAATTATTATAGCATACCTTTTTTGTAGTTTGTTCATTTAAATAGTGAATATCGCGAAACATAGCCAAAGTAAGACCTTTTACGTACTATTAATCTAAAAAATCTAATTGGCATTTATTGCCGTATATAAATTAGCCTCACCTTGTGAGGCTTTTTGTTAAATTTAAACTGTTTATTAACAATATTTTTTAAATTAGTAAACTGAAAAAAATCAAAACTTATCTAAAAATGAATTACACCAAACCTTTAACCTTTTTAACGCTTTTATTTTCATTAGCAATTTTCTCTCAAACAAGTGGTTCAGAAGATGATAAGCTATCCCTAAACAGTGGTACGATTGATAACCAATTTGATTATGTGATTACAAAATCGAACGGTTGGAGAGATGAACGCGGACAATCATACAGAGTTATAAAAGCCCATTGGTTAACAGATCTAAAAGCACATACTCTAGACTCTTTACAAGCCATTCGTAAAAATTTAGTAGCTACTGAAATTACTGTAAAAGCACAAACACAAGAAATTGCAGATTTAAAAACCAGTCTTTCCAACACACAAAATAATTTAGATAAAACAAAAAGCGAAAAAAACAGCATATCATTATTTGGTACCCAAATGAGCAAAAGTGGTTATAGCGGACTCATGTGGTCTATAATTGCTATATTATTAGCTTTCTTAATATTCTTTATATATAAGTTTAAAAATAGTAATGCTGTTACTAAAGAAGCTAAACGCACACTTTCGGATGTTGAAGATGAATTTGAAGAACACCGTAAAATAGCTGTAGAACGCGAACAAAAAGTACGACGCCAGTTGCAAGATGAAATAAATAAACAAAAAATAATTAAAGCAAAGAAATAAACTTTGTTTCTTTTTTATATTTATAACTTGACTCGACTCATAAATTATACACCTAACCGCTTCACTACATAATCTTTATAAGTGTCTCCTATTGGGATTTGAATACCATCCACAATAATTTTGGTTTTTTGTAATGCTTTTATAAAATCTATATTTACAACAAAAGACCTATGAACTCTTATAAAACGAGTAGGAGGAAGTTTTTCAAGAATATCTTTAAAACTCGATAGTGTTAAAATAGCCTTATCAGACTGAGATGTGTAAATTTTTATATAATCTTTTAAGCCTTGAATATATTTTATAGAATCAGTATTTATTTTAATATTTTCGTATTCAGATTTAACAAAAATAAAATTATCTTGAGCCTTAACTTGTGGCAATTCAATGGCTATATCTCCTTTTAAGCTATTTTTATTTTCCAACTCGTATTTTTCTTTTGCACGAGTTACTGCCTTTAAAAATCTGTGAAAAGGTATGGGTTTTACCAGATAATCTGTAGCATTTAAGTTAAATCCATCTAAAGCGTATTCTGGATATGCCGTTGTAAAAATAAATTGTGGCATATTGTCTAACGCTTTTACCAAATCAATCCCTGTTAGATTTGGCATTTCAATATCTAAAAAAATTAGATCTACTTTATGTTTATTTAGTAATGTTATAGCTTCCAAAGGATTTGTGCATTTAACAACAATTTCAAGCCCTCCTATTTGTTTTATATAAGATTCTATAACATCAATTGCTAACGGTTCATCATCAATAATTACACACTTCATCAATCTAATTTTAACTCTAAATTTACAACAAATCTGCTATCCTTTTCTTGAACTTCAAGTTTGTGTTTATTAGGGTATAAAAGTTCCAACCGTTCTTTGGTGTTTTGCAAACCAATTCCCGAACTGCCTTTGTCAGTTTTTCTATTCCCAATAACATTAATACATTTAAAATGTAAATCATTGTCTTGTATATTTATTTCAATTTTAACCTCAGTATGCCCTTTAAAATCGGTACCATACTTAAAGGCATTTTCTATAAAGGAAATAAATAACAACGGTCTTATTTTTTGATTTGCTATAGCCCCACGAATATTTAGTATAACATCTTTATTATTAGCAATACGTAAACGTTGTAATTTTAAGTAATTTTGAATATACTCCACCTCTTTAGACAGTGATACAAATTCACTATTGGTTTCATACAACATATACCGCATCAATTCAGATAGAGTAATGATAGCTTCAGGAGCATCATTCGATTTTTTGGTTGTAAGTGAATAAATACTATTTAATGAATTAAATAAAAAATGTGGACTTAATTGATGTTTTAAAAAATGAAGTTCGGTTGATGCTCTTTGGACTTCTATTTCTCTTTTTTTTCGGTCGTTTTTATTCCATTCTGAATACACTTTTAAAGCTGTACCCGTTACTATTAACAAAACATTAAAAATAAAGGGACCAATTAACCTCATTCGAGAAAACGAATCAACCCTGGTTTTTGAAAAAGGTGGGTTGAAATTAGGGTTATGTCTCATATCTATAGTGAACTGGTTAAAAACTACTAATACTGTTGTAATGAGAATTAATAAACTAACAATATATAGAAATGTCTTTTTTTTTAGTAAAAACCGAGTTACCAAATACGAATAGTTTATGTAAAAAAGCAGCAAATTACTAATCAATATAAATACAATCCTTCTATTAATGATTTCATCCCCGGCTCTGGGTTGCATTAAACTAAAACATACAAAAACAGCCCAAATAGAAACGTGTATGACTATTTGATTACGTTTTCTATTTTTTGTTGAATTTGTATTTTGCATGGTACTAATTTATACAGTTTAATTTAATACCAAGATGTTTTATATCTAAAAGTGATATTCTTGGATTTTCTTTATTATTCAATTTTGTTTTGACTAAATCGGCCATTTTTTGAGCATCTTGTAATGTACAAAAAGATTGATTATTTTGTATCGTTGGTATATAATCTTGCTTAATTAAAAGCTTCTTATTGTAATTAATACTATAGCCATAGCCTGTACTTGTTTTATAAACCTCTGTTGTAAAAGCTTCCGTTTTACTATTAAAAGCGGTGGTATTTATTATAAAATAGGTTAAAACAGCACTAAAACTAAGTAGTATAGCTATTATATATTTTTGCTTATTATTCATTGGCTTTAAAAAATAAAATAAAAATCCAAAGCACTGAGGTTACTAAACGTACAGAAATGTACATGAGAGTTTGTGCCTTGGATAAAAAAAACTACTAATCAATTATTTTAATTATATACTAATCTTCATCATCATAGTCGTCTTGAGGAAATACTTCATAAATGTCATCTAAGTATAAACTTCCTGTTCTACCCATTAATACGTAACCTTTACTCCCATTAGAAAAAGCAACAGCATCTTGACGAACGGTTCCTTCTAATGCTGAGATTTCTTCCCATTCATCAAGCGTTGGGTTGTATTCCCAAATGGTACCCACAGCCCCTCCATAATAACCTGTTGCTATATACCCTAGACCATCAATACTTAGCCCTACGGCATTAGATCGGGTGATACTGTAATCGTCATCCTCATCTATATCATTTTTACGAGTCCAAACTTCAGTAGTTGGATCAAATTCCCAAAAATCCACTTTATACAATCCATTACTAACCCCTGTACCTAAATATACTTTATCATTTATAATAAAAGAGGTCGCATCAATTCTTTTTTCACCTCCAAAACCAACAAGTTCAGACCACGTATCGGTTAATGGATTGTACTTCCAAAAATCTTTTTTATCGTTATCACCATCATTACCAGTGCCAATATAACCCAAACCATTAATTCCAAATTCTACAGCTGCACGTCTTACCCCGCCACCAAAATTGGCTTTTTGAGTCCATGAATTAGCAGTTGGATCATACGCCCAAAAATCGCTTAACTCATCGTCTCCATCATAACCCACTCCTACATATCCTTTATCATCTATAGCAAAGCCTGATGCCGAACTTCTTCCTAGCCCTGGAAAATCGGCTTTTTGAACCCAATAATTTCCTTCAATATTATATTGCCAAAAATCATTTAAATATTCATCACCATCATAACCAGTTCCCATATATCCAAAATCACCAATCGTGAAACTAATGGCATTACTTCGTGGCGTACCATCAAAAACCGATCGCTCTTGCCAATTACCTCTATCTTCCTCATCATCATCAGTTGAACAACCTGTAAAAGTGATTGAAGTAATAGAAAGAATTAATATTAAAAGTGTTTTATTGTTTTTCATAATCTATTTTTTGTTTTTTTATATTAAACTTTATCCCCACTGATAAAAACGGCTTTGATTTTGTGTTAAAATTAAATTCAGAATTATCCTCATTATTAAGTAGTGTATATTTATTAGAAAGTGAATAACCTCCAGAAAATGAAATAACCCAAAAATCATCCATACTATAATTTATCAATTTAAATTTTTGCCAAATCTATTTTTTACATTCAACAAACAAAAACATAATAGCTGTTCTAGGGATTAGTCTATACTAACACTGAATTTTTTAAGACCAACACCAAAAAATAAATTTGGAAGTAACTAATAACCCGTTGGCATATTAAAATACTGCTTTGGTATAACTAATTTCATTTGAGAATGCCGTTTAATTAAGTTCGCTGAAATTATTGACTTATGACCATTAGGCAAGCCGTTGCGATTCCCATACTTAGTGTGGTATTACTTTGTATTCTAATAACATCTTGTGAAAAAGACAGCGAAAACGCTCCTGTTGGAGAAGATTGGATGGATTTAGATACCCAAGTTTATTATATTGATACACTAACTGTTAACGCCACTACTTTTAAATTTGATTCTATTGCCGTTTCTGGTACAGATAGATTATTAATTGGCGCTTACACCGACCCCGTTTTTGGTTTTACTAAAAGTAAAAGTTATGCGCAGTTTACAAACTCGATTTACACTTTAGATAGCGATGCTGTTTTCGATTCTATTGCCTTAATTTTAAATTATGACAACTATTTTTATAATGACACCATACCTGTTCAGAAAATAAATGTGTATGAAATCATAAAAGACGTTGAACCCGATGATGACGCAGATAGCTATTATAATACAACCCGTATAACGGTAAACACCACACCTATAGCATCAAAAAGTTTTATTGCAAAACCTAAGAAAGATGACTCGTTACACGTTACACTAAATAACATCTTCGGAAAAACCCTATTCGAAAACTTAAGAGATAATAAAATTAATAATTCCGATGAATTTTTAAAAGCTTACCAAGGCATTCTTATTGAACCTGATAACAATAACACCGCCATATTAGGATTTTTAAAAAGCAGCTTTATAAGAATATATTACACCGATAAAGATGAATTGGAAACAGAGGTATCGACCTTTGATATGCTTTTTAATACAACTAATAGTTTTCATAATGTTTCAAATACCGTTGAAGGAACTGTTTTTGAAACATTAACAAGTCAAGAAATCTATTTACCAAGTTCTATTACCAATAACACAAGCTTTATGCAAGCTGGAACTGGAATTGCCACCAGAATAGACATTCCCAACTTAGAATCTCTGTATGACATATCGGGTACAGGAATTATTATTGATGCCTATTTAAAAATATCATTAAAACAAAATTCTAGCACCAAGAATCTTCATACTAATGATTCTCTCAATGTATATATCATAGATAAGAAATCTAACATTGTAAGTGCTTTAACGGATACACAGGGAAATACCGTGTTAGGTTTAATTGACCAAGAAGACACCGAATTTAATATAACAACCTACTCTATTCCTGTTAAATATTTTCTCAATCTTAAACTAACTGATATTAATGGTGACGATTTGTTTTTAGCTATTTACCCTAAAGATTATAATAAATCGGTTAACAGATATATACTAAATGGTGAAGGCGCTTCAAATAACATAAAATCCAAACTCGAATTAATTTACGCTATTTATGATAAATAAATATATGCTACTAACTACATTTTTTGTAGTATGTGCAACACAATTAACAGCACAATCCAATGCATTATCTAGCTCACCTTATTCGCTATATGGTTTAGGTTTGAGCAACGAAACCTCTACAGGAAAAGTAAATGGATTAAACGGATTAGGTATTGCCATGCCTTCTACTACGTTTATAAATAATTCAAACCCAGCATCGTTTGGCAATATATTATTAAACTCTTTTCTCTTCGACTTTGGTATAAAGGCACAAACCAATCTACTAGCCGAAGGGAGCAGTAACAACTCCAATATAATAGCAAATTTTTCAAATATTTCATTGGCATTTCCTGTAACAAAACAATCTGGATTTGGTGTTACTCTAATACCTTTTACTAGTGTTGGATATAACATATCTGGCATAGAAACAAATATAGAAGGTACAAACAACAATATTTTTATTACAGATATAGAAGGTACCGGTGGAATAAATGATTTAAAACTTAACTACGGATATGCATTCACTAATAAATTCCGATTTGGTATTACTGGTTCTGTGCTATTTGGTAAAATAACCGAAACCGAAACCGATTATTTACCTAATAATACATTTATTATAGAAGATATAAATTACTACTCAGGCTTACGTCTAGGTTTTGGTTTTCAGTACGACCATATTTTTAAGAATGTTTCAATTGGAGGAACAGCCCATCTGCCTACAAGTTTAAAAGGAAGTAAATCAAGTACTATAGCCTTATATACCATAGATTCTTCAATCGATTTAACCGAAAATTCCGAAAGCAGTATTGATGATTTTAATTTACCTTTAGAACTTGGTTTTGGTATACAAACAAACTTAAAAAAATATTTTTCGATAAATTTAGATTATAAAAAAAGTTATTGGAGCAATACAAACCAAACAGACCAACTTGGTACTTATGTAAATCAAAATTTATTTGGTATTGGTTTGCAATATGCGGCTGAAAAAAAAGTATCTAAATTCTTTAATAATCTAGAATACCGAGTTGGCTATAATTTTAATGATGGAAATTTAGAAGTAAACAATCATCGTGTAAAAAATAACACCTTGAATTTAGGTGTTGGATTGCCATTAAACGGTTACTCAAATTCTATGATTAATATTGGGTATTCGTATGGTAGCAAAGGACAAATTACTAATGGTTTAATAAAAGAAAACTACCACTTGCTTTCCATTAACTTCAGCTTAGAAGGCATTTGGTTTCAAAAGCGTAAAATTGATTAGCTTTAATAATTAACGTAACGATAAAAATGAAGAAGTAAACTTTATTCTTATAAAAAAAGACAGTCTATAATAAATTACAGACTGTCTTTTTTAAATTAAGATCTATTGAAATTTACCTAGAATAATTAGGTGATTCTTTGGTAATAGTCACATCGTGAGGATGGCTTTCATTAATACCACTTGCCGTAATTTTTACAAATTGCCCTGTTTCTTTTAAAGTAGCAATATCTTTAGCTCCGCAATAGCCCATACCAGCTCGCAAGCCTCCAATAAACTGATGAATACTTTCGTATAGATCGCCTTTGTAAGGTACACGACCTACAATACCTTCTGGCACTAATTTTTTTATATCATCTTCAACATCTTGAAAATAACGGTCTTTACTACCTTCTTTCATCGCCTCAACCGATCCCATACCACGATACGATTTAAATTTTCTACCTTCGTAAATAATGGTTTCTCCTGGTGATTCTTTAGTTCCTGCTAAAAGCGACCCGAGCATTACCGTATCTGCACCTGCTGCAATAGCTTTAGGAATATCACCTGTATAGCGAATACCACCATCAGCAATTACAGGAACACCTGTACCTTTTATAGCTGCAGCAACTTCTAAAACCGCAGAAAACTGAGGAAAACCTACGCCTGCAACTACACGTGTTGTACAAATAGACCCAGGACCTATACCCACTTTTACAGCATCGGCTCCTGCTTCTACTAAATATTTTGCTGCTGCTCCTGTAGCAATGTTACCTACAATAACATCTAAATTCGGAAACTTTGCCTTAATGTCTTTCAAGACTCTTACCACACCTTGGGTATGTCCATGTGCCGTATCAATTACCACAGCATCAACCCCTGCATTTACTAAGGCTTCAGTTCTATCAATTGCATCTCCTGTAACTCCAATAGCTGCAGCAACACGCAAACGGCCATATTGGTCTTTGTTCGCCATAGGCTTTTGACTCAATTTGGTAATATCTCTAAAAGTAATTAAGCCAGATAGTTTATAATTATCGTCTACAATAAGTAATTTTTCTATTTTATGTTTTTGAAGTATTATTTCAGCTTCACTTAAGGAAGTTCCAACGGCAGCAGTTACTAGGTTCTCGCTAGTCATTACCTCAACGATTGGACGTTTTTTATCGTGTTCGAAACGCAAATCGCGGTTAGTAACAATTCCCTTTAAAGTTCCTTCTTCATCTACAATAGGAATTCCTCCAATGCCATATTCTGCCATCGCTTTCTTTGCATCATTAACAATTGCTGTTAATGGCAAGGTTACTGGATCTATAATCATACCACTCTCGGCACGTTTCACCTTTCTAACCTTTAAAGCCTGAGCTTCAATAGTCATGTTTTTATGCAATACACCAATGCCTCCTTCTTGCGCCATAGCAATAGCCATTTTGCTTTCAGTAACAGTATCCATAGCTGCCGATATAATAGGCACGTTAATGGTTATATTCCGTGTGAATTTTGTTTGAATATTAACTTCTCTTGGAAGTACTTCTGAGTATGCTGGAACGAGTAGAACGTCGTCGTAGGTTAACCCTTCTCCCAGAATTTTATTTTGATGTGCGGTCATGATGCAATTATGATTATAATTGCGTGCAAATATACACATTTTTTTCTGTTTGAATCCTTTAAAACTAAAGGAATAAAAAATAGTGATTAAATAAAGTTTGGTCTTCTAACTATTTAAAATAGTAAAGAAATAAATACCTACAAAAATTTTATCGTTTAATATTTTTAAAGTAAATTCTAAGTGTATTTAATGCGTATTCATAACGCATTTCTTTGTTTTCTAAATCGCCCATAAATTGAAGCTCTTTTGGAACAAAAATCCCATATAAACACTTTCTCTGCAAAATATTTTCAACCTTTTTCAAACTTCGAGCATCCATTGTATTTATAATTTCATTAACCCAAATATACTGCTCTTTATAGAGAATATCTTTGTCCCATTCTAAACCAGCTTTTTCATTTAAGATACTTGTTAATTTAAAAAGGTTATTTATTTCAATAAATGAATTTTTAAAAATAGATTCACTGCAACTATTTGCATAGTTCATAATCTTTTTATTTGCAAAAACGTTACTAGGAAAAGCTTCCATTAAACTTAATTTTCTAGAAATAAAATACACCATTTTAAACCAAACAACTTGGTGTCCCTTTTTTTCAACTTCTGTTTGAACCCATTTGTAAAAGTCTTTACGCTCTGAAAAACTATTGTATTCTTGGGAAAGATTGTTTTCTAAATTAAATGAATTGGCGAGTTTCCAAACATCTGTATTATTGGTTCTATCTGATTTTAACCAATCTGAAGCCAGTAAATTTTCTTTGTGTGTGGTTTTATGATAGATTTTTAAACTTTTCCACTCCTTTGCATAAACAGAAAGGTTTAAAATAAACAAGAATAAAAAACAATACACTCTCATAATTCTTTAAAATTACAAGAAAATAACATTCAAATTGACTCTTTAATAGTTTTATTTTTTTAACTTCTTAACGCCTTCCTGAACCTCGTCTAGAATTTCCTCCGCTTAGATTCATTTTCTGACCAGCAAAACGTCCAAATTTGTAAACAAAGGTTAGCATAAAGTACTGTTCTAATATTTTATTTTCTACATCTTGAATAGAGGTTTCTGAAATAGACCTACTATATCCGTTATTTTTTCCTAAAATATCATAACCCACGGCTGTTAATGTGGCTTTATTATCCCAAAGCTGTACCCCTAACCCTGCATTCCAAAAAACAGCTGCTCCATCAAAATCATCACCTACCCTACTGTTATATCGATACGATACTTTGTTAGTAAAAAAAGCATCTTTAAGAAAAAACACAGACGATTCTAACCTTAAATTCTGCACAAAATATTCGTTATCATTATACGTATTAGTGTCGTATTTAGTATTTGTTAAGGCATAACTATAAGATGTACTTATATCTATTTTCTTGTCGTACGAATAACTAAATGACAACGAAGGTTTGAGCGTATACGTTTTTGTGGTGAATTTTAGAGTATTTTGAATAGACCTAATATTATCATAGTCGCCTTTTAACCTTAAATTGATATTGAAATTAGTTTTTTTACTAAAATATGATTTTGAAATAGCTGTATTTCCTGAAATACTATAATCGCCATTTATATTTTCATAGGTTGTATAACGAATTAAATCTGAATCTGTTATTGTAGAATTAATAATTTTGTCTTGTACAAATTCCGCTTTCGCATTTGCTGTAACATTAATGTTATTATACGCAATATTGTTTTGGTATCTTAAACCAACCTCATGACTAACAGCTGGCTTTAAAAATGGGTTCCCTGTTCTTATACTGGTTATATTACTAACATCGGCAATAGGCTGTAATTGGCTAATTGATGGTAGATTAACGTTTTGATCATAGTCTAACCTAACATTTTTATAACCTTTTTCATCACGATAACGAACACTACCTGAATAGGTTACATAGTCAAACTCATTTTTAAAATTACGAGCTTCTATAATGTTATCTTCATAGTTTCTAAAGGCACTTGTATAAGAACCTTCTAACTCAAAACGAAATTCTTTATAATCATAACGTACCCCTAAAGAAGGTCTAATGGTTGTATTTACATATCTACTATTAACACTTATTTGATCGTTAAAATCATCATACTTTTCAGTATTTTCATTATAATCATAAATAGATTTTTCATCTTTTTGACTATTTACAGTAGCAGTATATCTAGGAGTTAATCTAAAATTAGTAAACAACTCTTTATTCCATCTTGCATTTAAATTTATTTTTGCTCCTGAATTATTGGAGTTCGAGATTTGGTCTTGAACAACAGATGTGTTGCTGCTTTCTAAATCATTTTTAGAATAGTTTGAACCTTGGCCATCTTGACTATCAAAATCAGTAGTGATTCCTATATTAAAATAATCTCTTTTATCCCCTATTCTCGATGTTACTTCAAACGTATTACCAAAATTATAATTCCTAGTATTCGATTCATTTTTAGAAAAATAGGTGCTTACTAAATCACCATTAGCATATTCTGATTTTTTGGTTGATGTTGAAAAAGAGTCGGTGTTTGATGTATTGAAATTAGTTTTATTTGAGAGCTGTACATTGTTTCTTGATGTTTTGTTTTTTGGTTCAATAAGAAACTTTAAATCGGACCCAACATCGTGTCTATCAGAATCATTAAAACCTCTACTCTCTGAATTAGTAATATAATTTAAATCAGGCAAGAAATTCTCGGTATAACTTTTTTGGGCTCTATCATTACTTTGGTTACTGTACTTATAATCGGCATTTACCCGTGTTTCGTTCCATTTTCCTTTAGAAAAGTTTGCACCTAAAAAATCGGATTCAATATATCCATTACTAGAGTCGGCATCGGGTAAAGAATTAAAACCTCGGGACATGTTTATATTGTTAGTTCCCATTATTACACCTAATTGTTTACCATCTATAAGTTGAAATAAATTGGCATTGGCTTGATATTTTTCGTCGGTACCATAGCCTAAATTCACATCTCCAAAGTAAGCTTTATTTTGTCCCTTCTTAATTTTTAGGTTTATCTCTTTCGTACCAGAATCAGATTCTTCACCTGTAAACTTTTGCATATCTGTTTTGAAATCGGTTACCTGTACTTTACTAATAGCATTACTAGGAATATTCTTTAAAGCAATAGCCCCATTTTTTTCACCAAAAAATCGCATACCATCTACATTAATGGCTTCTACTTCTACACCATTTACAGTGATAATTCCATCTAAGTCAATTTCTACACCAGGAAGTTTTTTTAATAAATCTTCAACCTTATCATTTGGCATTGTTTTAAAACTATCGGCATTGTATTCAATGGTATCCCTTTTAATCAAAATTGGTGGCGCTTTAGCAATAATAGAAACTACATTTAACTCTTCGGCCTGATCGTCTAGAGTAATAGATCCCATGTTTAACTGTTTTCCTGTAGGAACATCAATATCTTGTTTATAAGGTTTGTAACCCATATAAGCAATATTAAAAATGGCTTTGGGTTCGTTTTCTGTATTAACCTGTAAATAAAATTCGCCATTTTTATTAGTAATTCCGTAAGCTATGGGAATACTATCTTTTATACTTTGAAGGTACACAGTAGCACCTTCTAAAACATGTGCACTTTCATCTTTAACAATGCCTTCTAAAGTAAACTTTTGAGCAAATAATGTTGTTGAAATAAATAACGAGAGTAGTATAACTAATTTTTTCAAGGTTTGGTTTTATCTTAGGTTCATGCCTTAGACCTAACTATCTAAAGAAAGTTTAATGTACAAATGTTAAAAAAAACTTAAAGAATTTTATTAGATTTTAATTTGCAAGGTTGTGTACCAATTTCTTGGTGCCGAAGGAATAATACCCGGACCTGGATATCCCGTAGCACGTCTTGTGAAATAGGCGTTATTTAGCAAATTATTAATACCGGTTTCTAGCTTGAAACGTTTGTAGGTATAGGCTAATGATAAATCTAACACATCATAACTTGGTATTTTTCCAATTACACCACTTAAATCAGAGTCAACGGAATTGGTAGCATCGGTAAATTGTTGAGACAAATAGGTATATTGCACACTTGCTGAAAGGTTTTTATAACCAAACTTCAACCCTGTTTTCAAGTTTAAATCTGGCACAAACTCTACTTTGTTCCCTTTCACACCTATTTGATCGGATGCTGTATATTCAGAATTAATAATTGAGGTATTTATAAAATAGTTAAAACTAAAATCATTACTCAAATTAATAATCTTTTTTAAGTTAAAATCAAATAATGATTCTACACCATACATAATGGCATCACCCACATTTCCGCGTTCACTAATAATACGATTATCGCTCAGTACTTTTTGTACAAAACCAATACGCCCATTATAAAACAAACCGAAGACACCTAAATCGTACGATACAATACTTTTGTAATTACCACGAATTCCTAAATCGGTAGTAAAGCCTTTTTCATCAGTAATATTAGGGTTGATAGCAAAAGCTGGGTTGTTTATATTTATATCTGAAAAGGTTACTGAACGGTAGTTTTGTGATATATTTCCATAAGTTTCAAAACTAGTTGTTGGTTTGTAACTTAATCCCAAACCTAATAATACAAACGAACGATCGAAATCTTGATTATCTTCCACCGTTTCTTCAAAAATCACATTACCTGCCGCATCGGTATTAATACGTTTGTAAAAACCTTCACTTTGTGTTCTGATGTATTCAAAACGGAAACCTGGAGTGACTGAAAATTTATCACTTACATAAAAAATATTTTCACCGAAAACTGCTATATTCAAATTGGGTAAATCAAATTGAGATTGGTTAGAGTAATTGGGAAACTCTTCATTATAAAAATTAAAATTAGGTCCTATTCCATCACTTCCGGGCCCTTGTTGCTGATAATTATTGGCTTTATAAAATTTTCCGCCAATTAAAAATGTTGCATCTTTTTGTGCTACTTTATACTTACTTAACAAACGGGTTTCAAACCCAAAATTCTTAAAATCGCCTTTTATTAAATCTCGTTCACTTCCGGGATCAATTTGATCGACTCTATTCGTTCTAAAGCCTAAAGCATTTCTTGAGGCATTTAAACCGAAAAAATTAAAAGTAAAATTGGTTTGGTCTGAAAATTTATGAGCCAACTTTAAATTATATAGCAACCAATCTATTTGAAACCAATTACGCTCTCTATTGCTTTGATACGGATCGTTATAAAACATCTGATCTGTTAAGCCACCACCCTGTTGTGCTAAATAGCGCAAATAGGTTAATTCGCCCGTTATTTTAGTTTTATCATTAAACTTATAACCTACATGTGTAAAAAAGTTTTTAGATTCAAATTCTGAATTGGGCCTAAACCCATCACCTTTTTTGTAGTTGAAATAAGTATAATAACTAAACTTATCTTTTGTACCGCTTAAACTGGTGAAATTGGTGTATAGCCCATTGCTACCTAAAGTATTTCGGGTAATTAACTCTATTGTTTTAAAAGGATTCGGTTCTTTCATTTTAAAATTTATTAATCCTCCAAACTGTGTTCCATATTGCAATGAAGCAGCTCCACGAATTACCTGAATTTCTTTTAAACCTTCAGACGCTGGCGTATAATAACTTTCTGGATACCCCAACACATCGGCGCTAATATCGTACCCATTTTGTCTGGTATTAAAATTGGCTGTTCTATTGGGGTCTAAACCCCGACCACCAATATTAAGTTGTAAACCTGCATCATCATTTTGATAAATATTCAAGCCTGCAACCTGACTAAAAAGCTGACGTGCATTATTTGATGCCAAATTTGCCATAGACTGATCGACTAAAACAACCTCTGTTTTTTTTCCTGCGTAAATAGCCGTGCCTTCTACATCTTTTAATCGCGACAATTCAAACACTTTTGCGCGTCGAGACGTTATTTCTACTTCCGATAAGGTAACCGACAACTCATTCAATTTTGCATTTACTACCACATTTTCAGTAACTGTAATAGGTATTTCGAATACTTCAAATTCATAAGAAAAGAATACTAAAGTAATGTTTTTCTTTTCCGTTTCAAACTCGTAATAACCAGTGGCATTTGTGGTCGCCTTCAATCCAGAAACCTTATCATAAACCTGTACTTGATCTACTGGTTGGTTCGTGTTTGTATGAGTTACGATACCAGAAATTTTGTGTTGCGCCTGTGATGCGATACTTAAAAGCAGTATCAAAACTATTTTAAAATCCTTTAATCTCATCTGTAAATGGTAAAATCCATGTTTTGTGTTGAAATGATTCTTTTTCTTTATATAAATCGACTTTTGAATCGATATATGGCCGACTTAACCGCCCGTTTAATGCGACATAACTTTCTACAAATACCTGAACGTTTTCATGTCCTTGCGACGTAAAATGATCGCCTAAATAATGAGCATATTCTAATATAAAATCGGGTTGAAAACTCATTTGTTTTTCTTGAAATGGTGTTAAAAAATCTTTATTATCTACATAAAAAGAACTACCTGTTTTAGCGTTTGCTATTTTAAATGTGCTCATCCCCATTTTTTCCATAAGCATCACTCGCCATGAAAAGCGGTAGCCTTCTTCTGTCCAAAATAATTCACTTGGATAAAACATGTATCGAAAGGGTAATACCAACTGAATGACAAAAAACACGGTAATAATTGACACTACTAAATTTTGTTTTTTGAATACAAATGTGTCTTTTAAATCTATTTTGAAATTTCTATTAAAAGGTTTTAAAATATTCTTTAATATGGAAATTATTTTATGATGAAAACTTGCACTAAAGAAAATGAGTGTTGATACAATCATGATATAAGGAAACATCCCTATAGGAAACAACACACTTGTAAATACATGAAAGCATACGACGGTTGCAAAAGCAACCCAACGTGTTTTTTTATATAATAATAGAAACGGAATACTTAAATCGTACAGCATGCCACTCCAACTCATGGCATAATGAAACCACTCTTGCTGCATGATGCCTTCTCCAATAAAAGGTAAATCATATTTAGAAGGTAACCATATTTTTAGAGGCATGGCTTTGAATAACCAATCGGAATTAATTTTTGCTAAACCGGCATAAAAATACACCATTCCTAAAAGGAGTTTGAGGCTATCAATTGTCCATTTTGGAATAAATTTAAAGCTTTCTTTTTTAATAAGATTATCTACCGAAAAATAGCTGTTGGCAGGTAAAAAAATCATTAAAAAACTTAACAGGCTAATACAGTAATAATGATTCAAATACGTAGTTTTATCCATGAGTTCGATGTAGGTAAAACTCAAGAAAAACACTATGATTGCCAATCTATATTTTAATCCGATGGCAACTAATAAAGCCGAAAAACCACAGATCGCAAAAAGCCCATAGGTATAAACACCTAATGGTTTTATAAACTCAAATCCATAATAGGTGAAATGAAATTTAGGATTTATATATAACGTTTCAATCCAACCATAAGCCCAAAAACGAATGATACTAAAAAGCATCATAACACCAAACAACATGCGGAATACGGCCAAAGGAGCTGCATCGGTTTTTGTTGCTACATATGTTTTTAAATTGAAACCCATATAAAAACGAAAAGATTCTCTAACACATTAGAGAATCTTTAATTGTTTTATTTTTATTATAATTAATCGCCATCGGCATCTATATAGTCGACACTAATATTCATAGCTTGTACCATATCGACTTTAAATAATACGACTGCTTTTTGCAATTCATCAAAAGCGATGGTCATTTTAGAATTATCGGTATTCACCTGATTGGTAAAATTAGCATCTAAAGCTTGTAATTTTGTACGTGCTACGTTTAATTGGTTATTAATTAAAGTACTTAAATCATTGCCTCCTTTTGCAATATTCAAATAATCTAAATAAGCTTTAAAACTATTTGCCGTTGAAGCTGTATTATAAGCCTTTCCATTAAAGAAATTTTGAACGGCGTTTATCGCATCCAAAGCTAAAACTTTAGAAACCTCTTGGTTGTAATATGCTTCTACTTTATCGGGTAATGGGTTTGTAGAAAAATTACCTGCTGGAATTCCAATTTTATTAGCTCGCAATCCTTTTTCGTAATAGAAAATAAAATCGTTTGTCAATTTATTTGTAGCACTAGTTGCTGTATTTGTTGTGCTGTTAACAAAAGTATCTCTGTAACCCGAAGTCCAATCATTTAAAACCGTTTCGGTAAGCGTTTTCATCTGATTAACAAGATCTGACAGATACTTTTTATAACCGCTAGCATTGGTATTGGTTGTATATATATTTAATATCGCCACATCACCTGAAGCAACACCGTAAAGTAAATAATCTAAAGCAGGAAAACCTACTGCATCATTATTATTGGCATGTGCTAAATCGTATGTCCCATTAGTAATATTGGTTTCAATATCGGTCACCGTTGTTGGATACACATTCATTTGATACCCATAATTAATGGCTTCTGCTTTTCCTATGTTAAACATTTCAGCATATTGCCATACTTTATAAGCGTTTAACCACGCAGTACGCAATGCATCCAAACTGGTTTGATTTGGCGTTCCCACAAAACCATCTTTAGCAGTTACTAAAGCTTGTAATTTAGTGTTCAAATCTTGATGAACTGGAATAATAATATTATCTGCCCAATTAATAAGCATGGTTTGTCTGTCAAAATTATCTAATGATTTTTCATCACCCTTATCTGAACTACTACAAGCGGCAATTATTAAAGTTAAAACGACTGCCGAAATAATTTTTTTAATCATAACCCTATTCTTCTTAAATATTTTGCAAATATAAATAAGCAGACGGATTATTTTTATAAATCCATCTGCTTATATTCATTAAAACTAATTTAACTTATATTAATTAGCATCTTTTGCTTGCGCTGTTGTAAAACCAAACTTTGCTGCTATAGCATCAGATATATTATCTATTGTGGTTTCTGTTACATCCCAAAAACCATTTCCTGCCATAAGTTGTGCTAAATAACCATCAACTTCCGTTTTAGTTACATAAGGCGATGTTGAGTTTGGTTTTCTTGTAAATTGTAAACTATAAATAAACCCATAAGCTTCAGACAATGCATGAAATGCTCTCGCATTATCAATTCCTAAATTTGCTTTTGAAGCTTGTAAATAAAACACACCTCTTACCGCTGGTATTTTAGATAGGTTCTCTCTAATTATTTCAGCTTGTTGATCGCGAATTGTATATTTTTTTGCTACAATTGCTGCTCTTCCTAACTTAAAAGCATTGTAAACATCTTCAGCCAACGTTGAAAAGTCTGAATCGCCTCCTACTCTTTCAATATATTCACTTAAAAATTGATCAGCATCCAATACTGGCTCCGCAGGATTCGCTTCACTACCATATAAATAACCATAAGCTTCATCCCATTTATGCTCCATAGAGGTATAACTTTTACCTGCTTCTAAAACACCATTATTATTATCAGCGATGTTTGAACCCGCATCTAACACAGCTGGACTTAAATAGTTATTTAATATTTGATCCATCATTAAACCACCAATTAATCCTTTTGCAAACGCTTGGTTTAACTCCAAACCTTTACCAGTAATATAACGGATAGAACCACCTCCATTTTGTTGTAACTGACCTGCATTTCCCGCAGTAGCAACAGTAATCCAATTAGGAAAAACTTCAGATACCTGTGTTGCTATCCAACCATCAAAATCAGCTTTGATAGCATTTGATACAGTTGTATTAGCAGAATAATAATCAGTTGAAGCAGCTACTTTACTACGAACATTTTTGTCTGATGCATTTAAATTAGCTTCCGTAAAATCATTTTCTCCTTGAGCATGCGCAAACATGGCATTTAACTGGACTTCAGTTTTTGTATTGTCTTTTAAAGCATTTACGACTGCATCTGCCATTTGAATTCTAGTCGTTTGACCGTTAAAATCCACTGTTGAAGCATTATCACGTGTAAACACGTAAGTTGCTGGAGTTTCTATTGATTTTGAATTATCGTCATCCTTTGAACATGATGCCAGTAATGCTGCGGATACAGCTACGAGTGATAAGATTTTATTCATTTTATTTAGACTTGATATAAATAGTAATTTAATTCTTGTGCAAAAATAAAATACAAAATGACATCTGCAAAGTTTATTTAGATTAAATTTAAATAAAAGTTGCGAATATTTAATTTTTTAGATTTTTAGAACCTTTATAGATTAATGATAAACACTAAAAATTTTAGTAGCCTCGTTATGAGCACTTTCAAAACTAAGAGCATTTAAGCTGTTATTTTTTTGAGAAGTAAAGTAAGATAACAACTTTTCGGTTGGCATATTGCCAATTAACTCGTCTGTTGCCATGGGACAACCCCCATAACCTTGTATGGCACCATCAAAACGTTTACATCCTGCTTTGTAAGCAGCATCTATTTTTTCAAACCAGGTAGAAGGTGTAGTATGCAAATGGGCTCCAAATTCTATTTTTCTGTATCGAGAAATCAAATTTGAAAACAAATAGTGTATACTTTCAGCATTTGAACTACCAATAGTATCACTCAATGATAATATTTTAACCCCCATACCACTTAAACGCTCAGTCCACTCCCCTACGATGTCAACATTCCATGGGTCGCCATAAGGGTTTCCAAAACCCATAGAAATATAAACCACTACTTCTTTATTAGTTTTATTAGCAATTTCTAAAATTTCAGACAATATAATTATAGATTGGGCAATGGTTTTATGCGTGTTTCGCATTTGAAAATTCTCAGATATTGAAAAAGGATAACCTAAATAACCTATTTCAGGATGTTTACTAGCTTCTTCGGCTCCTCGAGTATTTGCAATGATGGCTAATAACTTGCTGCTGGTTTTACTTAAATCTAATTGTGATAATACTTCAGCTGTATCTACCATTTGCGGGATGGCTTTAGGCGACACAAAACTTCCAAAATCAATGGTATCAAAGCCTACACGTAGTAACGACTGGATGTATTGCACTTTTTTCTCTGTGGGAATAAATTGCTTTATACCTTGCATAGCGTCTCGTGGACATTCTATAATCTTTATTTGGCTCGACATCATTTGGATTAAAATACAATGCTAAAAATACTTTATTTTTTATAAAAGCTTAATTAAAAAAAGTAAAAAGTTAGTTCTTAAAAGAATTCCAAAGAATAACCTATTCAAAAAGTGAAGAGTATCAACTGAGTATTTAAAAATGATAGTATTTACAATAGTTTGAAGTATAAAATAGATGTAAACTTAACTTACTTAGGCAAAGACTTCTACCTGTTAAAACAGAATTCCATAAACGGAAAAATCAGAATCAATAAGCTTATTGTCAAATAGTCGATAAATCTCACGCTTCAACGTTTTTATTATTGATAACATCAATTAAGGAATACATTTGAAAAAATGTTTTCCCCAAATGAATATTTTTAAACCTACATTTCATACTATTTTATTTCTGTTATACCTGTCATTTGGCACTATCGGTTTTGCTCAAAATGAAGCAGCATCATGCGGAACCATTACCTCAAAAAAATCTTTAGACTTTTATAAAAGCATTAAACCACAACTCAATAACTACGAACAAGTTTTTATGCAAAAGCAATTGTCTAAAAACTCATCGAATAAGTTAATTAACTCTATCCCTGTAAAAGCCCATATTATTCGAAATTCTAACGGAACTGGAGGCATGTGTGAAGCAAATCTTAATACGGCTATTGCTAATTTAAATAGCATCTATGCCGATGCATATATGGAGTTCTTTTTATGTGATGGAATAAATTATATAAACGAAGACAGCCTTTGCCATTTAAAAAAAGGTGACGAGAAAACGTTAATAGAAACCAATAATGTTACTGGTTTAATAAATATTTATTTTACCGATTATATTGAAAATGATTCTGATGAAAGCATCTGCGGTTATGTGGATAACGAAGGTAGAAAGGATGTGATTGTTATAAAAAACAGTTGTGTTTCTAACAATTCTACACTAGCTCATGAAATGGGACATTTTTTCTCATTGATGCATACCCATGGTCCTGATGATACAAAAACCACCGAATTAGTGGATGCTAGTAATTGCGATACCGATGGGGATGGCATATGCGACACCCCTGCCGACCCAAAGTTAACCCATAAAAACATTAATAATTTTTGCCAGTATATTGGAACCGAAACCGATGCCAACGGCGCTAATTATATACCCGATACAGGCAATATCATGTCTTATTCTATGAAAGGCTGTCGTTCACATTTTTCACAACAGCAACTAGCACGTATGAATGCATTTTATCTTATTGCAAAAAACTATTTGGCTTGTCCAACATTCAATACAAATTTTACGGCAGATATTAGTCAAACTTGCGACGAATCCTTAACTGTAAACTTTGAAAGCTATTGTAAAAACATCAATAAATGGGCATGGGACATGGATGGTGATGGGGTTATTGATTATACCACACAAAATCCATCACATACCTTTACAACAGGTGTTTATGATATAACATTAACCGTTTCTAATAAATCGAAATGCATAAGAAAAACCTATTCCAAATTTATAAAAGTTGGTAATGCTGAATCACTATTTAATGAAGATTTTGAATCTTACAACTTACAAAACGATGCCAATTGGACCGCTAGAGATGTAACTAAAAATGGCTACAACTGGCTTTTAAATAAAGGGGGTACTAGCTCTGATACCACAGGACCACTTTTCTCAAAAACAACAAACAACCAGTCTTACACCTATATGTATGCTGAAGCATCGGGTGCACAACCTGGTGATATTACCGAATTAATTTCACCATGTATAGATATAACAAATCCAAATTCCGAACTTGAATTCTCATACCACATGTTTGGTAAAGGTATTGGTGAATTACATATTGATATTAAAACAGATGACGGTTATATAAACGATGTTGTTCCTGCAATTATTGGTAGCCAACAGAAGCATCAAGATGAGGCATTTTTAATTAAGAATATCAATTTATCTGAATACATCGGTCAAACTATTAACGTTCGTTTTAGGGCCGTAAGAGGCTATAATTGGGATGGTGATATTGCTATTGATAACATTTTTATTAAAACCATAGATGTTCCAATTACAAATGCTACTGTTAAAATATATCCAAACCCTATATCTGGAAAAACCATTCATGTTGCTATTTCACAACCGTACACAACTGCAAGTTATCATCTTACTGATTTAACAGGAAACGTTATACTAGCAGGAAATTTAATAAATAAGCAAATATATGTTGGGAGCTTAACTTCAGGTATGTATTTACTAACCATTAGAAGTAAAGGCACTACTGTTACTAAAAAGATTATAAAATAAAACTAAGTAGTCTTAAGAAGTGCTTTGTTAATCGCTTTTACCAAACTGGGACCTTCGTAAATAAAACCAGTGTAGACCTGTACCAAATCGGCACCTGCTGCTATCTTTTCTAAAGCATCTTCGGCGGAGTGAATACCACCAACTCCTATTATCGGGAATGCTTTATTGCTTTTATTGGTTAGATATTTAATAACTTGTGTACTTTTATTTTTAACAGGCTGTCCACTTAAACCGCCGTTTCCAATAGCTTCTAATTGTGCTTCAGAAGCTTTTAAACCCACTCTATCAGTAGATGTATTACTCGCAATAACTCCATCTAATTTGGTAACAGTAACCAAATCTATAATTTCATCTAATTGATTATTATTTAAATCGGGGGAAATTTTTAAAAGTATAGGCTTTTGTTTTTCAAATGTTTGATTTGCTTTTTGTACAGCGCCAATCAACTCTTCTAAATATTCTTTATCGTTTAGTTTGGCATGACTTCCCACATTTGGGCAACTTACATTTAATACAAAATAATCTACATATGGGTGCAGTGCATTAAAGCACTCTAGGTAATCTTTCGTATAATCTTCAGGTTTTGTGTTGGTGTTTTTTCCAATATTCCCACCTATAATAAGTCTTCCTTTATTCTTTTTTAATTGTGTTATAGCAGCTTCAAGACCTTCATTATTAAAACCCATACGGTTAATAATACCTTGATCGTCTTTTAAACGAAATAAACGCTTTTTAGGATTTCCTGCTTGTGCTTTAGGGGTTACAGTTCCTATTTCAATAAAACCAAATCCAAAATTTGCTAATTCATTATACAACACCGCATTCTTATCAAATCCTGCTGCTAAACCTACTGGGTTTTTAAAAGTAATGCCAAATAAGTTTCTTTCCAATCGTTTGTCATTCACAACATACAAACTTCTAAAAACAGCAGAGAAACCTGGTATTTTAGAGCTGTTTTTTATTAGTGAGAATGTAAAATAATGAATCTTTTCTGGGTCAAACAAGAAAAATAACGGGCGAAGTAATAGTTTGTACATCTGTATTATTTGTGCAAAAGTACTCCTAAATATTTAAAATAAAAAATCATCCTTTTCAAAAGCCAAAAAAATTAATAATCGTACTTTTGAACTTTAAAAGGTTACTTGATTTTTCGTACTCAAACTCTAAAAAGTTATACCTTAACCCTCTAAAATTCATTTCAAAATGATTTCAAAAGAACACATTATAAAACGCTTTATAAGTTACGTTACCATTGATACCGAATCGGATCCGACATCAAACACCACTCCTAGCACTGCTAAACAATGGGTTTTGGCGAACAAACTAGCCGAAGAACTAAAAACCATTGGCATGCACGATGTGAGCATTGATGAAAACGCTTATATTATGGCAACCTTACCAAGTAATGTAAGCCATGAAACACCTACTATTGGTTTTATTTCGCATTTTGATACCTCACCCGATTTTACCGGTGCCAATATAAAACCTCAAATTATTGAAGATTACAATGGGAAAGATATTGTTTTAAATGAAGCTGAAAACATTATTCTGTCTCCAGATTATTTTGACGATTTACTGCAATATAAAGGTCAAACCCTAATTACAACGGATGGTACAACCCTATTGGGGGCTGATGATAAAGCAGGCATTACCGAAATTGTTTCGGCTATGGAATATTTAATTAACCATCCAGAAATTAAACACGGAACCATTAAAGTTGGGTTTACTCCAGATGAAGAAATAGGCAGAGGCGCCCATAAATTTGATGTTGATAAATTTGGAGCCGATTGGGCATACACCATGGATGGTAGCCAAATAGGCGAATTAGAATATGAAAACTTTAATGCCGCTGGTGCTGTTGTAAAAGTAAAAGGTAAAATTGTACACCCAGGGTATGCCAAGGGTAAAATGATAAATTCGATGTATATTGCCCAAGAATTTATCAACTCATTACCAAGACTTGAAACTCCTGAACACACCGATGAGTATCAAGGATTTTTCCATTTATCTTCCATAAAAGGCGAAGTAGAAGAAACTGTTTTAGAATATATTATTCGCGACCACGATTTCGGGCATTTTGAAGCACGCAAAGCCGTTATGAAAAAATTAACCAACGAGTTAAACGAACAATACGGCTGGGAAGTAATAAGCGTTGAAATAAAAGATCAATATTTTAATATGCGTAAAAAGATTGAACCCGTAATGCATATTGTAGACATTGCTGAAGAAGCCATGAAACAGCTTCATATTGAACCGCTTATAAAACCAATTCGTGGTGGTACTGATGGCTCACAATTAAGTTATAAGGGCTTACCTTGCCCCAATATATTTGCTGGCGGACATAACTTTCATGGCCGTTACGAATATGTGCCTGTTGAAAGCATGATAAAAGCCACCGAAGTAATTTGTAAAATTGCTGAATTAACTGCTTTAAAAAAACAATAAGTTGACATAAATATTTAGTAATAAAAAATCCAGCTAGTTGCTGGATTTTTTATTACTAAATATTTCTTCTTCTAAACGTTAATTTACTACCAATCTAAACCCTTCGCCGTGTATGTTTAGTATTTCTACTTTTTCATCTAACTTCATGTATTTACGCAGTTTGGCAATGTACACATCCATACTACGTGATGTAAAGTAGTTATCGTCTCTCCAAATTTTGGTTAATGCTAATTCACGAGGCATCAAATCATTTTCATGTAACGCCAATAGACGTAACAACTCATTTTCTTTAGGTGATAATTTAACGGGGGATCCGCCATCAAATTTCAAAAACCGCAACTTAGAGTTTAAATCAAAACGCCCTATTTTAAACTCAAATTGCTTACTATCTGAAATCGTTTCTGTAGCTTTGCGTTGTATAATGGCTTTAATTTTCATTAACAACACTTCACTATCAAACGGCTTGTTTAAATAATCGTCGGCACCTACCTTATAACCTCTTAAAACATCTTCTTTCATGGTTTTGGCAGTTAAGAAAACAATAGGTACATCGGTATTCTTTTCACGTATCTCTTTTGCTAAAGTAAACCCATCTTTATAGGGCATCATAACATCTAGAATGCATAAATCGTAATCGTCTTTTTTAAATTTTTCGAAACCTTCCATTCCGTTTTTGGCATGAACAACATCGTAATCGTTCATCATCAAATAATCTTTAAGAACGATTCCAAAATTAGGATCGTCTTCCACTAGTAATATTTTCTTTTTTTGCTCTTCCATTTTTATGATATTATTGGAAGCTTTATAATAAAAACGCTTCCTTTGTCTTTTTCACTTTCAACTGATACATGACCTTGATGGTCTTCTACAATTCGTTTTACATAGGCCAAACCTAAACCATGACCTTTAATATTATGAATGTTTCCTGTGTGTTCTCTATAAAATTTTTCGAATACACGTTTGGCAGCCGCTTTACTCATACCACTACCATGATCTTTTATTTTTAATAAAATATTGTTTCCAACATTTTCAGTATATACTTCTATTTTAGGTGCTTCTGGAGAATACTTGATAGCGTTGTCCAGAATATTTACTATCACATTCGTAAAGTGGGTTTCGTTTGCTAAAACGGATGTTTTCTGTGCGTTAAAAAATGTTTTAATATACCCTTGCCTGTCTTCAACAATGAGTTCTACATGTGTAATAGCATCTTCAACGATTTCATGCAAGTCTAACCGATCCTTACTTATATTTAATTCATTTTTTTCTAATTTAGATATTCTTAATACGTTTTCTACTTGCGCGTGCATGCGTTTATTTTCCTCTTTTATCATTACCAAGTATCGCATTACTTTTTCTTTATCATCAATAACTTTTGGATTCTTTATAGCATCTAGAGCCAAATTTATGGTGGCAATGGGTGTTTTAAACTCATGCGTCATATTATTAATAAAATCTGTTTTTATTTCTGATATTTTACGCTGTTTTACTAATTGGTACAAAGCACTTCCGTAAGCCAAAATAATAATGGATGTAAAAATTACCGATAGTAAAATCATACCCATAATAGATGATAAAATAAACTTTTTATCATCTGGAAAATTCACCAAAAGTTTATACGTGCTTTGTTTACTTTCATTATAAAACATAAAAACACTAAATGCTGATGCATCGTTATTCTCAAAATTATCGCTGCGTACTCTCGTTGCTAAATCATTACTATAAATGGCAAATTCAAAATCGATATTAATACTGTCTTCTTTAAGTTTTTCCGATAATAACTTTTGTATTTCTTCTTTGGTTACACGCTTATGAATGGGTAATCTGGATGCCAAATCTTTATAAACATCTTCAAAAACAATTTCATCAGTACTAGACATATTGTCTAACAGCAATAACTTATCATTAGTACTTAAGTCTAAGTCTAAACTAGACCCTCCGTTTTGGTATACTTTAGTTTCGCGATTGCTTAAAATACGTTTTACATTAATGGTATCTAAACCTATGTCAAAGAGCGATGAATTAAACTTATAATTTTCTTCTAAAGTACCGTTTCTGTAAACTACGGTTTCTTTAGAATCAAAATCTTCCTTAATAATATATAAATTTCTAATTGCTGCGGTATCTACTTTAACGCCCTGAGAAATTAAATCTTGAAGTTTATATACATATTCTGAGTACTCACGTTTTTCTATGGTATTAGAAACATAATTAAGTACCTTGTTTACATTAAACCTAAAACGTTCCTTTTCGTTTTTTACAGAACCATTAATATAATACCCTTGAACAAAAATAATACCTATAAGAGACAAACTCATTAACAGTATTAATAACACAAATATTTTTTTGCTCATTATTCAAAATTAACATTTTAACATTTAGTGCTGGTGCCTTTTAACCTTACATTAACAAAAATGTTAAAATTTGAGTTTATTTGCTTGATTTAAGTATGTTAAGATGAATTTCACGCACTTGTTTTATAGTGTTTTCAAGTAATATATTAATAATCACATAATCAGAAAGCTTTACTTTTTCTTCATCTGTCCATTGATTTTTCATGATAGCTAACACTTTATCTTTAGTTGTTACATCTCTTTTAAGTAAACGCTCTATACGTATGGCCTTTGGAGCTGTAACGGTAATAACATAATCACATTCCTGATAACTACCATTTTCAAACAAAATAGCAACTTCTTTTATAACATAAGGTGCGTCTTGTTTTAACTGCCATTTTTTAAAATGCATTGCTACTCGTGGGTGTACTATGGCGTTCATTTTTTGCAAATATGCTTTATCGTTGAAAATAATATTTGCGATAAAAGGTTTGTTTAATTGATTGTCTATATAAGCTTCATTACCAAATAATTTAATGAGTTTTCGCCTAATAACTTTAGACGTATTCATAAGTCTTTTTGCTTCATCATCAGCAATATAAACAGGAATACCCAATGCTTCAAATTGTCTGGCAACCATTGTTTTACCACTTCCAATACCACCTGTTAAACCTACTATTATCATTCTATTATAATGAATTCTATACGTTGCTGTTTAATTTTTACATTTTTAGCTGTTTCAGGAAATTTTTCTAATTCTGGCACCAAAATCGATTGATTATTTACTGCATTACTATAATTACAAATTACATTAAAATCTTTTGCCGAAATTGAATTAAAATTACTCAAACTTACATAATAGGATACGTTAACTTCTTTTGGAAAGTATTTTAAATTAATATTATTTGGCACATTAATAATAGTTACAGGAACTTTTAAGGTTCCCTCAGTAAACTTTTCAACGGTTGCTTTTAAAAGGACTTTATCGTTTGAAAATGTCAAATCCTTATTTGTTTTAGGAAGTTTTAATTTAACGGTTTCTGATATATCTTTTTTGACATTCACTAATAAAACTTTTTCCGTTTGAATAAAATCTACTTTGGAAACTAAAGCTTTAGGCCCCACCACCACCACCGAGTCTGGTATTAAAACATACGGTTTTGAAACATCGAATCCAGGATTATACTTTATGTCTGAATTTAATTTTACAGGTACTTTTTTCACCATATTTACCCCATATCTAAATGTCAGAACGTCTGGTGAGACATTTAGTAATTCAACCTTTTTATCAAACTGGGTATTTTCTAAATAGGCTTTAGATTTATTCCATATAAAAACAGAATCTTTTTTATAAACATCTTTTTTAAAATCGATTATAATTTTAGGTTCAGAGAAATAATAGGATAGCCATTTAAAACCATGTGTTTTTAAAGTAATGTTTAACGCTATAGAATCGTTAAAAATAATATTTTCTTGGGGTACGTTTATTTTTTCAATATTAAAAACAATGGTATTTGTAGTTGTTTTTGAGAGTTTTGTGAATATTAAAATGATGAATGCCAAAAATAAGAATAAAAAAAATACATTTATTTTTTTGTTCTTAATAGAGGCTAATATGTCGGACTTTATTTTTTTTATCATGATGATTTAAAAAACAAATTTGGAAAATGTGTTTTAGGGTTCTTTTTAAAAATTTCTACAACTAAAGTTGATTTTAAAAATCCATAGCCATAACCAAAAAACTGTATCCCAATGGCTATTAACGATAATAACGAAACTACAAAATTTTTAGTTGTTAATAAAGCTGTTAAAAATGCTAATGCAAAATACAAGGCATAAAGTATGATAAACAACTTAATTTGAAATGCCATTAAAAAAACGGACCCTATAAATCCTAAACTAAAGAAAGTTGGAAACCAATAAGTTATTTTTTTTGTTGAAGGATGCCAGCTATTTAAAATAGGGCGAACTAACCCAAACTTATACACTTGTTTGTAAAATTTACTCCAAGAAATACGCCGTTTGTGGTACACAAAAGCTTCTGGAATCAACGCTGTTTTATAACCTAAACCCCAAAGACGAATGGATAAATCGGGATCCTCCCCAGGATGAATGAAACCAAAACCTTCAGATGCCAAAAAAGCTTCTTTTGAAATGCCCATATTAAAACTTCTGGGTTGAAATGTATTAACACTCTTTTTATTACCTCGAATACCTCCTGTGGTAATAACCGATGTCATTGAAAAATTAATCGCTTTTTGTAAATTACTAAACGATTGATGTGCTGCATCTGGTCCACCAAAGCAATCTACATAATTTGTAGTTAAACTCTTTTCAACTTCAAATAAATAGTTTTCAGGCAGAATACAATCAGAATCTAAAATAATAAAATAATTTCCTTTAGCATGATGCATCCCAAAATTTCTAGAATCGCCAGGACCGGAATTTTTCTTAAAAAAGTAGGAGATATTAAGTTTGGCTGTAAAAGTATCAACAATGACTTTTGATGGTATCGTAGAACCATCTTCAACAATAACAATTTCAAATTTAGTATCCGTTTTCAAGCCAACAAAACTTTGCAAAAGCTCTTGCGTTTCGTCTGGCCGATTGTAAACGGGGATAATGAATGAAAATTGTAATTGCATAACACAAATGTAATTAAAGCAAATAAAAAAGCCACCTTATACAAGTGGCTATGTTTTATTTTTTTAAAATTTCACAAGTTTTAAAAAACCTATGAAGTTTTTTATATTATTTTATTATTCTCCTACAAAAGTGCTCATAACAGCGTCACTAACGCCCATGTTGCTAAAACCTCCATCGTGAAATAGATTTTGCAAGGTAACACGCTTTGTTAAATCACTAAATAATGTAACGGTATAGTTAGCACAATCTAATGCGGTGGCGTTACCAAGTGGCGACATTTTATCAGCATAAGCAATAAATCCGTCAAATCCTTTTACACCACTACCAGCAGTTGTAGGTGTTGGCGACTGAGAAATAGTATTTACACGCACTTTTTTATCACGACCAAAGAAATATCCAAAACTACGAGCTATGCTTTCTAAATAGGCTTTATTATCAGCCATATCATTATAATCAGGGAATACACGTTGTGCAGCCATATAAGTTAAAGCTACGATACTTCCCCATTCGTTCATGGCATCTTGCTTATAAAGCGTTTGCATTACTTTATGAAAAGACATTGCGGAAACATCTGTTCCTTTTTGTGTCCAATCGTAATTTTGGTCTGTATAGTGTTTTCCCTTTCTAACGTTAATAGACATCCCAATAGAATGTAAAACAAAATCTATTTTACCTCCAAGAATTTCTACAGATTGTTTAACCAAATTTTCTATATCTTCAATCGAAGTGGCATCTGCAGGAATAATTTGAGATCCCGTTTTTTCAGCTAATTCATTAATTTGTCCCATTCTCATGGCAACTGGCGCATTGGTTAAAACAAAAGTACCTCCTTCTTCGTGAACGCGTTCTGCTGTTTTCCAAGCAATTGAATTTGAGTCTAATGCTCCAAAAATAATTCCTCTTTTCCCTTTTAGTAAATTGTATGACATACTTTTTGGTTTATATGTTGATTTGTTAAATTAGTGTGCAAAGATACAATTAATTCAATAATTCTTTAGCATGTGCTATGGCTGAAGACGACATTTCTAAACCACCTAACATTTGAGCAATTTCAACAATACGTTCGTCATGGTTTAGTTTCACTAAATTGGTTTGTGTTACCTCGTTCACGTCTTCTTTAAATACTTTAAAATGCGCATGTCCTTTCGCTGCAATTTGTGGTAAATGGGTTATAGAAAACACTTGCATGGTTTTACTCATTTGCAACATGATATCGCCCATTTTATTTGAAATTTCACCCGAAACCCCTGTGTCAATTTCATCAAACATAATGGTTGGTAATTGAATATATTTTGACAACACCGATTTTATAGCTAGCATAATACGCGATAACTCACCTCCTGAAGCGGCCTTCTTAAGATCGTTAAAATTCCCACCTTTATTAGCAGAAAACAAAAATGACAAGTCGTCTTTACCGTTTGCTAAAAATGCTTCCTCATAAAGAACCTCTATTTTAAACTGAGCATTCGGCATACCTAAACTCGCTAAAAGAGTTTCTAATTGTTCTTTTAACTGTGGAATAATATCGGTTCGCTTAGTATGGATCTCTTTTGAAATAGTATTTAATTCAGCCTCCTTATTTTCTATTTCTAATTGTTTCTTTTGAATAGACGCATCTAAATTTTCGGTAAACGAAACCTTTTCCTCTAGCTGCGTTTTAATAGTTATTAAATCTAAAACACTATCCACAACATGCTTTTGCATTAAGTTATGAAGTACACGCAATTTAGAATCGACAACAGCTAACCTATTTGGGTCGGCTTCCAAATTTTCTTGTAATATATCAACTTCTTTAAAAACATCATCCATGTCAATTAAACTACTATTGACTCTGTTAAATAAATCGTTGTATTTTAATGAATAACTCGAGAGTTTTTGTAGTGTGTTTTTTAAAGAGGTTAATGCAGGTAGAAGCCCTATTTGTTCTTCATTTAATAATTGATATGCTTCAGACAGTTTTTCTTTAATACCTTCAATATTATTTAAAGTTTCATATTCATCTTCAAGCAATTCTAATTCGCCATCAACCAAATTAGCTTCAACCAACTCGCTTAATAAAAACGAATTATAATCGTGTTCTTTAATGGCATCTGCCTGAAAATCTAAAAGTTCTTTAAGCTCCTTTTTTAATTTTTTATATACTTTTAATTCTAATTTATACGCTTGAAGTATATCTTCATTATTAGCCAAGGCATCAATAACTTGAAATTGAAATTCGTTACTTGTTAACTGCAAGGTTTCATGCTGTGAATGAATATCAATCAATCGTTCACCTAACAATTGTAAACTATTTAAATTTACGGGCGAATCGTTTACAAAAGCTCGCGATTTTCCAGAAGGCAATATCTCTCTGCGGATAATGGTTTGCGCTTCGTAATCAAGATTTTCTGCTTTAAAAAGCGATTGAAGTTTGTAGTTTGAAATATTAAAAACCGCTTCAATAACGCACTTTTCCTCTGTGTTTTTTAAACTGCTTAAATCGGCACGTTTCCCAAGAATTAATGATAAGCCCCCTAAAAGTATTGATTTCCCTGCACCAGTTTCACCAGTAATTATAGAAAACCCATCGTTAAACTCTACATGAAGTTTGTCGATTAAAGCGTAATTTTTTATGGAAAGAGATGTTAACATTCAAGTTAAAAATTTAAAGTTGAAAAGTTGAAAGTTGAGATAACTTAAAACTTAATATTTTGCCATTTACTGCTATGCATAGGCGCTACTTTTTGTAGTGTTTCTTTAACGCTTGCTATATTTACATTGGGGCCATCGCTAAAAATTTGTTCAATTTCATCGGCTTTCGCATCAAAAAAAGTTCTTAGTAAAAACGAATTGGGTCGGCGACTGTTCATAGCCTGAAATTGTTTTAAAGCTCCTGATATTTCCTCCTTACCCTCTTTTGCATTGTTGCTCATAACGTCTAAACCTTTACGATGGTAGGCATACATAACATTTTTATATTCCTTAAAGGTTGGCGATAGGATATTGTCTATAAGTGCAAATCTACTTTGTAAACCATCTGCCAATTTCCAGCCTTTAAAATTATCTTGTTGTGAATAATTAACTATGGTTTGAGCTTGTTGAAAATAAGCATCACCACCGTTTGGAGAAAACGATTCGGCATCTAAACCTAAAATTATATTTATATGAAATGCCAACACAGATACTAAGTTCGATTCGTATTGCGTTGGACTAAAAATTAAATTTTGAAATTCTAAATAGATGAAATTAAAATCTTTGTCGTTAAAATTATAAATTGGCGTGGTAAACGATGAACCATAAACAGGGCGTGAAGATTGCACTTGCAACGATGCTTGAAACGACTCGCTATTATAATTTACAATATTAACAATCATGCTACAATCAATACGTTCTTGACTGGAAAAAGCTTTGTTAGTCCATTTAGTATTATTAATAAACTCTTTTAATTGTTTTTCTAAAGTTTTAAAAATGGGAAGGTTTTCGTTACCCGTTTGTTGTGCATTAACAACCACATTGCAGTTTAACTCTTGGGAAAAACTGACGATTCCAAAACCAAATATTAAAATTATGAGTATGTTACGCATTAATTTGTTCTAAAATTTTATTAAGTAAATCGTTAGCAACGGCTGCCTTCGATTTTAATTGAAATTTAGTCACCGTATCCTCATCATCTATAAAAGTAACTTTATTTGTGTCGCTTTTAAAACCGGCACCTATATCATTTAACGAATTTAAAACAATTAAATTTAAATTCTTTCTTTTTAATTTGTCTTTTGCATTTTCGAGTTCGTTATTAGTTTCTAAAGCAAAACCTACTAAATACTGGTTGGTTTTAATAGCTCCCAAAGAAGCTAAAATATCTTTTGTTTTTTCTAACTCTAAAGTTAACGTAGATGCTTTCTTTTTTATTTTTTGAGAAGCAACTTCTTTTGGTTTATAGTCGGCAACTGCTGCAGAAAGGATAGCAATATCAACCATTTTGAAATGCTCATGAACCGCATCATACATATCGTTAGCACTCACAACAGGAATGACATGTATAAGATTATGTGACACCTTTTGGTGTGTAGGTCCCGTTATTAAAACAACCTCGGCACCAAGATTGGCTGATGCTTTGGCAATTTCAAAACCCATTTTTCCACTAGAATGATTACCAATAAATCGTACAGGATCGATAGCTTCATGCGTTGGGCCAGCTGTAATAAGTACTTTTTTTCCTTTAAGGGGTAGTGTCTCTAAAATATTATTTTCCATAAACGAAACAATAGATTCGGGTTCTGCCATTCTACCTTCACCTACTAAACCACTGGCTAATTCTCCACTTACGGCAGGAATCATAATATTACCGTAGCTTTTTAAAATCTTAAAGGAGCGTAAGGTACTTTCGTGTTTGTACATATCTAAATCCATGGCTGGTGCAAAATATACAGGACATTTAGCAGATAAATAAGTCGCTAACAACAAATTATCACAAACGCCATTTGCCATTTTTGATAAGGTATTTGCTGTAGCGGGCGCAATAATAAATAAATCGGCCCACAAACCTAAATCAACATGATTATTCCATACAACGTTATCCGCTTCTTCATTTATGAAAGATGAATAAACTGGATGTTTTGAAAGTGTTGATAAGGTTAAAGGAGTAATAAATTCTTTAGCAGAAGGTGTCATAACGACTTTTACGTTAGCACCCGATTTTACAAACAACCTTACTAATGAAGCTGTTTTATAAGCGGCAATACCAGCAGTTATACCTAATAATATTTTTTTTCCGCTTAAAATACTCATAAAAAATAGTTTTCAGAATTCTTATGATTAATACGAATTAAACTCCAAGACCATATATTTATATCGTTTTGGAGTTTAATTAATAACATTGAAATTTCAGAAATTACTCCTGATTATCTTCCTCTGTATTTCTAAAATATATTTTATCTGTTAACCATTCTTGAACAGCTAAAGCATGTGGTTTTGGCAATTTTTCGTAAAATTTAGAAACCTCAATTTGCTCTTTATTTTCAAAGATCTCTTCTAAACTGTCGTTATAAGTAGCAAATTCTTCTAACTTATCGATAAGTTCTTTTTTAATCTCTGTGTTAATCTGTTCAGCACGTCTTGCGATGATTGAAATTGACTCGTAAATATTTTCTGTTGGTTCGTCAATTTGATTTCTGTCGTACGTGATGGTGTTAACAGGTGCATTGGTTTTCTTTAAATCCATTGTCATTGTTATTTAACTTTTAGTGCTATATTTTTGTAATTGTTCATTTAATTCTAAAGCCATTTTGTCAACTTCTTCTGTATGCTTAGAATTAGCATATGCTTTTTTAAATGAATCATGATATTCTTTGGCTTGTTCCAAACGGGTTTTCTTTAAAGGAACAATACCGGTTAGTGTCTTTTTGTATTCCACACTATTAACCGCTAATTTATAAGCAGAATCAAATCTTAAAAACAAAGCTTCTTCACGCAATGTAGAACCAGGAAAATCGAACATAAAATTATCAAACGACTTCACAGACGCTGGGTAATCAGAGATTGTATTGTATTGTTTAGCGATACTAAATGCTTTCTTTTCTAATTTAAAATCTAACTCATGGACTAATTTATTAGCTTCAGAAAGATATTCAGACTCAGGGAACATATTTATGAAATCTTGAAGTTTCTCTATAGCAGCTTTAGTTTCTTTTTGGTCTTTAGTATAAGCTGGCGACAACATATAGTAACTCTTTGCTCCTAAAAAAGAGGCTTCTTCTAATTTTTCACTTTTAGGGTAACTGGATGCAAAACGTTCAAACTGATAACCTGCTGTATAATAATCTTTCATTTTATAAAATGAATTAGAATATAAATACATCAACTTTTCAGCTTGTGGTTTCCCTCTATAATTAGGTACTATTTGAGCAAACAGTTTATTGGCTTTGGCAAATTTGCCTTCGTTGTATAAATCTTCTCCCAATTTAAACTTGGTAGCAATATCTTCGTTTTTTAATGCCTTTTGATATTCGCTACAAGAGCTTAAAAATGTGATAGTTATTAATATGTAAAGAAATCTCTTCATAGTTTTGAAACAAGATGCAAAATTAAGTTATTAATATGGATTTTAAAAATATTATTTTACTGCTAAAATAATGGCTTAAATACAGCCATCATCACGATTAAGTAATATTTAACAGATATATATTTAACTGCGACCTTAAAAGTGATTTACAAATGATTTAATTTTCTTTTTTAATTCATTTGAAGCTGGCACCAATGGCAATCTAACACTGTCTTTACATAACTCTAGAGTTTCAAAAACAGCTTTAATACCTGCTGGATTGTTTTCTTCAAAAATATAACCAATTACATCCATTAATTTATAATGAAGTTTATAAGCTTCTTTAGCATTTCCTTTTAAGCCTAAACGAATCATTTCTGAAAATTCTTTGGGAAATCCTTGACCTATTACCGAAATAACGCCTGCTCCTCCTGCTAGCACAATACCCAAAGCCAAATCGTCATCACCCGAAATAATTAAAAAGTCTTTGGGTTTGTTTTTAATTAACTGAAAATATTGCGAAACATTGTTTCCCGCCTCTTTAATAGCAATCACATTTTTGAAATCGTTAGCTAGCCTTAAAGTAGTTTCAACTTCCATATTTTTTGAAGTACGACCTGGAACATTGTATAAAATAATATCAACAGGTGATGCTTCTGAAATAGCTTTGAAATGCTGATAAATACCCTCTTGAGTTGGTTTACTGTAATATGGAGAAACCGATAGTATCGCATCAAAATTAGTTAAATCAGTAGTTTTCACTTCTTCTATAACTTGAGCTGTATTATTTCCTCCAATACCTAAAACCAAAGGAACACGTCCCTTATTAGCTTTAGAAATGGTTACTATAACATCTTTCTTTTCTTGTGCTGTTATGGTTGCGCTTTCAGCAGTAGTACCACACACAACAAGATATTCTACCCCATTTTCTATATTGAAATTCACAATATTTACTAAGGCATCATGATCTACTGTTAAATCTGATTTAAAAGGTGTAACTAAAGCAACTCCAGTTCCTAGAAACTTACTATTCATTCTTAATTTTATTTAATATAGTTAGGTATTTAAAAATTTCGTTTTTAAATACGTTAAATTCTGTTAGGCTTGTTTTAATAATAAGGTCATTTAAACGCTCGTCGGCTTGTAACATCCCCACTTTAAACTGTGCTTTTGATAAGGCTGTAAACAATTTTAATTCTGTAATATCTGCTTCGTAATAACTGATTAAAACATCAAATTTAGTATCTAAAAAGGTTTGTAATTCGCTGTTTTTAATAAGACCATTCCAAGCAATATCGTCGGGATTATAACAAATATCCCAAGATTTAAGGGTTTCTTTTTTATTTGAAGAAAACGCTATAATCTTTAACCTATTAGGAAGTACTTTTAAATAAGACGATAGTGTATTAAACTGTTCAAAATCATTAACTTCATCTAAATTAAAGATAATCCCTAAACTTTCAACCTTATTATCTGAAACATTTACATAGCGTTCAGATAACAATTTATTGATGCGTTTTTTAATAGATTTTTCTCTAAAACCTTTTAAAATCATTTATCTTTATACTTTGCGCAAAGGTAATAAAAGTACATTCAAAAAATCTATTAAAAATATGAGGTTTACATATTTAATTTATTTGTTATATATATTACTGGTTTTTAATTGTAAACCTCCTAAAAACTATTTGACTAAAATTGAAGGTAAACAAATTCAAATTACAGATTCATTAGCAATTGACCCCAATGTTGAAGCCTTCATAAAACCTTATAGAGCACACATTGAAAAAGATTTAGACAGCGTGTTGGCATATGCTGTTAGTAAATACACAAAATCTGATGGAGAGTTTAATACAGCCATTGGTAATTTTATGGCAGATGCTATTTTTGATGAAGCCAACCCCATTTTTAAAAATAGAACCGGTAATAATATAGATATGGTCATTTTAAATCATGGCGGTATTCGTTCTATTATTAATAAAGGAAACATAACTACCCGAACCGCTTTCGAATTAATGCCTTTTGAAAATAGTATCGTTGTTGTTGCTATGAAAGGCACACAAATAGACAACTTGGTTTCCTATTTAAGTAAAGCACATAAAGCACACCCTATTTCTAAACTTAAAATGACTATTGACAAAAAATTTAATGTTGTTGAAGCATCTATTAATGATGAAAAAATTCAATTGAATAAAACCTATTATGTGGCCACCAACGATTATTTATATAATGGTGGTGATAATATGACTTTTTTTAAACCAAACAATGGTCTTTATGTTTTAGATTATAAGATACGAAATGCCCTAATAGATCATTTTAAAAAAGTAGATACTATAAACCCTGTAAGAGATGAGAGGTTTATACAATTAAAATAAATATATGAAACGTAGAGATTTTATTCAGCAAACATCGGCAACAGCTGCTTTGGTAACCATTGGCAGTTTGGGGCTTCAATCGTTTACAACCAGCTCAAAGATATCTAAAATCACTATTTTACACACAAATGATGTGCATAGCCACATCGATCCTTTTGGCCCCGAAGATGGGAGAAATGCGAACAAAGGTGGTATTGCTAGGAGAGCGCGTTTAATTGAATCTATTAGAAACGAAAACCCCAACACACTTTTATTAGATGCTGGTGATATTTTTCAGGGTACCCCCTATTTTAATTATTATGGCGGTGAATTGGAATTTAAACTGATGAGCAAATTAAAATATGATGCAGCCACAGTAGGTAACCACGATTTTGACAATGGAATTGATGGTTTATATACCCAATTACCACATGCTCAGTTTCAATTTATTTCTTCAAATTATGATTTTTCGAATACCGTAATGCATACGCATGTAAATCCATATAATATCTTTAAAAAAGATGGGATTAAAATTGGCGTTTTTGGATTAGGTATTGAACTAGATGGTTTGGTTGACCCCTCCATGTACAAAGAAACAAAGTATTTAGATCCTGTTGAGATAACTCAAGATATGACACGCATTCTAAAGACAGTTGAAAAATGTGATTTGGTAATATGCTTATCACATTTAGGTTATGATTATAAAACAAATCCCGATAAAATGAGCGATTTAAAACTAGCTGGTTTAACTAAAGATATCGATTTAATTATTGGTGGACATACACACACTTTTTTACCCAAGCCAAGTATTGTAAAAAATAAGGAAGGCAAAAACATGTTAGTAAACCAAGTTGGATGCTATGGCATTAATCTTGGTAGAATAGATTTTTATTTTGATGCAAATAAAAATCTATCTGTAAACGGCACAGCTATTGTTGTTTAAGATAAAACAGCATCAGATGAATAATTTTCCAAATGTAGTTGTTTGGACTTCTTCTTAGTGAAGTTTAGATTTATAATATATCTAAACATCAAATAAAGCGCTACAGTATAAAATATATTTTGTAATAGTTCGAAACTCCAATTGTATAAAAAATATAGATTTATATAATTTAACATAACGGATAATCCAAAAAATATTATTGCAGTTAAAAATAAAACAGACTGTCTTGTTTGCGTGTTTAAATACACTGCAAAAGAAGAAAATCCTAAAATAATTAACATTAAACTTTTAACTCCAAACAACAATACTTCTTTAGGGTTAGGGACAAATGTTTGTAATATACTATGAACAATATATAAGAAATATAAAGCAATAGAAAACACCACTATCAAATATACACCTATTAATGTATTAAACTCAAGTATCTTAAATTTAGGACACATCATTAACAAATACATATAACTAATTATATAAAGAATACTTGAAGCTTCAATGAGGACTTCTTCTGGAAAAAAGACATAAGCTATATCTCCTAAAAAAGAAAACATTAAAAAAGAGACAAAAGTAAGCCCCAATGTATTATATTTTATAAAAAAGAAAATTAAAAATACAGGAATGCAAAGCGGTATTGCGGTTTTTAAAATCAATGCATCTTCTGTAACGGCACCAATAATATTAATAATGATTAATATTATTAAAGCGCAAAGAAACACTTTATTAAACGTAAATTTAAGCCAATTATTCACAGTATTTACATAAGTAGGTTGACGCAAATATAATAATAAATATTTATTTAATCGATAAAAAAATACTTTTCATCGATTATTTATTGATTATTATGCGTTTTATCGAATAAATTGAATTTTTTTTAATAAAAAATTACATCGCAAATATCTAACCATATAGCATCCAAACACGCATAATAAAAAACACATATTCAGTTAATATTGAGAATTATTGTAATGTCCGTTTGATGAATACACTTCGTTTTAAGTTTTCACCCATCCATAAAGTGGATTTATTTTTTATAAAGTTAGATTAGAAACGTATGGAGGTTATATTTAGTTATCCCAAATTAAAACAGAAGAACTCTGAAGTCTAAAAACATATAAGTCAGTCAATTAACACATTCACATCTACCCGTGTAACTTCGTACTCAATTTTAGATTGCTTATAGAAAAAATAAAAAGCTAACACATATAAAGTTGTAGAAACTACATTCAGCAAGTGCCTTTCTGAAATATAAGTATAAGCTACCCATATTACTTCACCAAACACAATACATAAAGCACCTAAAAACATATACAAAGACTTCACATTATCTCTATAAAAATAGTTTACCAATGCTAAAGACAAGAACAATAACATAACAATGTTATATATTAATTCTACATAATATTCATTTGATTTAGCTACAAAGGGGTCTATTATTGCTTGTAAAACGTAAACAATATATATATTTAAAATAGTTAAAACCACTAAATGAATTTTATAATTTTTCAGCACATGAAATAATGAAAGAGATTTAAAAACCTCAACAATCAGGAAGATATATGCTAATATATATAAAGAATTACCTATAAAATATTCAGACTTATGCGAAATATAAGACGTTAAGAAAATCATTAAGTCTGATATAGAAAATAATATTAAAAAAAGTGTGAAAAATAGAGACTTCTTTTTTATATTTACAAAATACAACAAAGTAACTACTGGTAATATAATTGATTTGAGAGCATTTGCAATTTCTTCTTCATTTCTGAATTGATAGATTACCGATAGAATATAAAGTAATAATGATAAAATTACCAAGGCTTTCGACTTGTTCATAATAACAATTTATAATTAAAAATGCAAATATAGTTATATTTCGCAATATGACGTTAAAAAAAGACGTTTTATCGATATAATTACGAATTATTTAATTTTTTGTAGGAATTCGTATTCGTCTATTACAACAATCTTCAAATCTTCTGCTTTTTTTCTTTTACTGGGTCCCATATTATCGCCCGCAACAATATAACTTGTTTTTGACGAAATGGAGCTGCTTACTTTACCACCGTTATCTTCTATAAGCTTTTTAAGCTCGTCGCGCGAAACAGATTCAAAAACACCCGAAATAACAATACTCTGTCCTTTTAATATATCGGTTTGTCCTATAAGTTGTTCTGCTGAAATTTCCAATTGAACACCAAATGCTTTCAACCTATTAATTATAAGTATATTTTCTTCTGAAGAAAAGAAAGCACGAACGCTTTCAGCTATTTTAACCCCAATTTCATCTACATTTACTAATGCTTCTTCTGATGCTTCTGCAATAGCTGCAATACTTTTATAGTGTTTGGCTAATTTTTTAGCTACAGTTTCTCCAACATAACGAATTCCTAAAGCATATAAAACGCGTTCAAAAGGAATACTTTTAGATTGTTCAATCCCTTGAATTAAATTATCGGCACTTTTTTCAGCCATGCGCTCTAATGGAATCACTTGTTCTTTAGTTAATTCATACAAATCTGCATAATTAGAAATCAATCCTTCATTAACCAAAAGCGCTACAGTTTCTCCTCCCAAACCTTCTATATCCATTGCTTTTCTGGATATAAAATGCTGAATACGCCCAATTATTTGAGGGTTACAACCATTATAATTAGGACAATAATGTTGTGCCTCACCTTCTTGTCTTACTAATTCTGTTTCACATTCGGGACACTGTGTAATATATTCAGTTGGTTTAGAATTTAATGGACGCTTGGTTAAATCAACACCCAAAATTTTGGGAATTATTTCTCCGCCTTTTTCAACATACACTTCATCATTTACTCGAATATCTAATTTTTCAATTTGGTCAGCATTATGCAATGAGGCTCTTTTTACGGTAGTACCCGCAAGTTCAACAGGTTCTAAATTGGCAACTGGTGTAATTGCACCTGTGCGTCCCACTTGATAAGTGATACTATTTAGTTTTGTTGAAACCCGTTCTGCCTTAAACTTATACGCCATAGCCCAACGAGGTGCTTTGGCTGTATATCCCAACTCTTCTTGCTGTTGTAAGTTGTTTACCTTTACCACAACACCATCAGTTTCATACGGCAATTCATGGCGGTGTATATTCCAATAATCAATAAACTCTAAAACCTCGTCAATAGAATTAGTGAGTTTTGCTGCATGAGGTACTTTAAAACCCCATTCTCTTGCTTTTTCTAAACTATCAAACTGCGAATTAACGCCTAAGTTAGAACCTGTTAAATTATAAAGCAAACATTCTAATGGTCGTTTTGCAACCTCTGCACTATCTTGTAGCTTCAAGCTTCCAGACGCTGTATTTCTTGGATTTCGGTAAGGCTCTTCGCCAATTTCAATACGTTCTTCATTCATTTTAATGAAGCCTTCAAAAGGCAAAACAATTTCACCGCGTATATCAAACTTTTCTGGGTAATCGCCCTTTAATTTTAATGGTACCGACTTAATAGTTTTTATATTGGGCGTTACATTATCGCCTTGAAATCCATCACCTCTTGTAACAGCCTTAACCAAAACGCCGTTTTCATAAGTTAAACTAATAGATGCACCATCATATTTTAGCTCACAAGTATATTGAATATCACCGTCAATGAGTTTTTTTATACGTGTTTCCCAATCTAACAAATCTTCTTTAGAATAGGAATTCTCCAAAGAATACATACGATACTCATGTGGTATGGTTTCAAAATTTTTAGTAACCTCCCCTCCTACACGTTGTGTTGGCGAATTCGCATCAAAAAATTCCGGATGCTTCGCTTCTAATTCTTGAAGTTCTTTCAATTTAATGTCAAAATCAAAATCTGAAATCGTCGCATTATCAAGTACGTAATAGTTGTAGTTGTGCTGATTTAATTCGTCGCGTAAGCTTTGTATTTGCTGTTCTATATTCATTGTACTTGCCACTAATTCACAAATATTTCTAATTGCTTATTTTTAATTCTAAACTGTTAATTCTTCACTCCTTTAATCATTCTATCTTTTCTAAATAGATCCTGTTTTAATTCAATGTGACTAAAATGATGTTTTACTAATAATTGAATCATATCGTTTCCAAGATATTCATTAATCTCAAAAAACAAACTACCGTTTTCAGACAATTTATCAAGAGCAAATCGTGTAATGGCTTTGTAAAACAATAACGGATCGTCGTCTTTAACAAACAATGCTAAATGAGGTTCGTTATCTAGTACATTCGGTTTCATTTGTTGCTTTTCTTGCTCCCTTACATACGGTGGGTTTGAGACAATGATATCAAATTTCAATGTTTCAAATTCCAAATTCCAAATTCCACCTGTCATGGGTTTTTGATCTTCGGTCTTTAAAATATCGGCTTCAATAAATTCAACGTCAACCGCATTCAATTCAGCATTTTTCTTTGCCATTTTCAAAGCTTGTGTACTTACATCTAATGCATAAACTTTTGCGTTAGGCAATTGTTTTGCTAAAGCAATGGCAATACAGCCACTACCCGTTCCAATATCTAAAATAATTGGGCTTTGGTTTTCAGATACTTGGTGTTGATGAATAATCCATTCCACCAATTCTTCTGTTTCGGGTCTTGGTATTAAAGTGTGTTCATTTACTTTAAAAGGTAAACCATAAAATTCGGTTTCACCTAATATATATTGTATGGGATGCTGTTTTTTTAATAATTCTAAAGCAATTAAAATCGCATCATAGTTTTCAAACAACATTTGAGGCTCCATAGCCAATTTAATTCTTGAAATATGATAATAGGATTCAATCAACATAAAAAAGAAACTGTCCACTTCTTCTTTTCCATATAAAGAATCTAATTCTTCGTGAAATGTGTTTTGTATGTCTTTTAAACTCAAAATTTTTCTTTTAATTCAGTAATCAAAAACTTTTAATTACAAATCTTTTACCATCCAAACACCACACGAAAAATGCCCCGTATTGCCTAAAGCCCCTTTTAAATGTTTAAAACCGTAACTATCGTAAATATGTATCGCTGCTTTTAATTGGGGTGCCGATTCTAAATAACACTTCTTATATCCCAAATTTTTGGCTGCTGACAAACATTTCTCAAATAGTAATCTACCATAACCTTTTCCTCTAACCTTTGGGGAAAAATACATTTTTTGAATTTCACACACATTCGCTTCAAAGTCCTTTAAAGGTTTTACGCCACCGCCGCCCAAAATTTCACCATCTTGTTCAATCACAAAATAAACATCATTATCATTTTGATAGGATTCATACATTTGTGGTGTTTCTTCATCAGAATAAGCTGTTCCTTCCAAAGGAATTTTAAATTCATGAAAACATGCCCTAATAATTTGCTCAATTTGAGCATTATCATTAGGTGCTATTTTCCGAATAACAATAGTATCTTTACTCATTATAAAATGTTAATTTTGTGTCGATGTTTGTCGGGATGAAGATACATTAAATCTGAAAAATCAGGAAATGAAACGCGTTATAATCTTATCAACAATATTGCTTACTCTTTTTAACTGCTCTGTAAATGAGAAGCCTGAATTTTTAGGTGTTGAAAATATAAAAATACTTGAATCTACCCCAAAATACGTCATTCTTACTGCTGATGCACTATTTGAAAACCCTAATATTATTGGTGGCGAACTAGAAGTGAACGATATAAAAGTTTATGTTAATGATAGTGAAATGGCCTCGGTGTCATCTAAAAATTTTGAAGTTCCTGGTGAAAAGAACTTTTCTATACCATTGATAGCCAATGTACCTGTTGATAGTATTTTTGGAGATGAAAATTTAAGCCATTTAATTGGCACTTTGCTAACTAAAAAAATGACCGTACAATATAAAGGTGTGATTAATTATAAAGTTTTAGGCTTTTCACACACCTATAATGTTGACAAAACCGAAGAAGTAAAAATTAAATAACTCACATTTTTTTGAGCAACCACGAAACATATATAAAACGTTGTATTGAAATTGCCAAAAATGGATTGGGCACCACCCGACCCAACCCCATGGTTGGCAGTCTTATAGTTTATAACGACAAAATTATAGGTGAAGGTTTTACGAGTACTTATGGTGGAAACCATGCTGAAGTAAATGCTATAAACTCGGTAAAAGACAAATCACTTTTAAAAGATGCCACCATATATGTCACCTTAGAACCTTGCTCCCATTATGGAAAAACACCACCTTGTAGCGACCTCATTATCAAACACCAAATACCAAATGTGGTTATTGGTTGCATAGATGATAATATACAAGTAGCAGGAAAAGGCATTGAAAAACTAAAAAAAGCTGATTGTAATCTAATCGTTGGCGTTTTAGAAAATGAATGTAAAGATCATCACAAACGTTTTTTTACATTTCACAATAAAAAACGCCCGTATATTATTTTAAAATGGGCGGAAACCTCCGATGGTTTTATCGCCCCAGAAACAAAAAACGAACAAAAGCCCGTTTGGATTACCAATGAATATTCCCGACAGTTAGTCCATAAATGGCGTACCGAAGAACAAGCTATTTTAGTGGGTACCCATACCGTTTTGCAAGACAACCCAAGCTTAACCGTTAGAGATTGGACAGGACAAAACCCTATTAGAATTGTTTTAGACAAAGACGAAAAGCTACCAAAAGACATGAATGTTTTTAACAAACAAGCAGAAACAATTGTTATAGGTTCAAAAATCCATAACCAAAAACCAAAAACCCAAAATTTGAATTTGGAAGTTATAAATTGGGATTTAAAAACCTCCATAGCAAAACAAATTTGCGACTGCCTGTATAAGCATAGCATCAATTCCATTATTATTGAAGGTGGTGCAAAAACACTACAAACTTTCATTGATGAAAATCTTTGGGATGAAGCTCGTGTTTTTACAGGAACTACTCAATTTAAAAATGGCGTAAAAGCACCTACCTTTTCAGGAAAATTAATTTCTGAAGAAAAAATAGTAACCGATATACTCAAAATATATAAGAATGATTAAAGCCATCATATTCGACTTTGGCAACGTGTTTATCAATTTAGATATTGAAGGCGCGACCAACCATACGTTTAACAAATTTAAGATTGATTCCCTTTCTGAAGAAATGATTGCTTTTAATAGCTTTTATGAACAAGGATTAATTTCAACCGAAGAATTTATTGGGTTTTATAGCGAAAATTTCCCCAATCTTTCAAACGAAGAATTAATAGACATTTGGAATTTTATGCTTAAAGATTTTCCTAATCATCGTCTAGAATTTTTAAAAAACTTAAAAGCAGCTTCAAAATACAAACTCATACTTTTAAGCAATACCAACGAACTTCATATAAATCACATAAAAAGAACAGTTCCGTTTTACGATGAATTCAAAAATTATTTTGATGCATTTTATTTATCGCACGAAATCAATTTAAGAAAACCAAACCGCGATATTTTCGATTTTGTTTTAAGCGAAAATAAATTAAATGCCCACGAATGCCTTTTTATTGATGATAATGAAGATAATTGTAAAATCTCAAAATCGTTAGAGATTAAAACATGGCACATCAATCCAGAAACCGAAGATGTTTCAAATTTATTTAAAATTAAGAAAGATCTATTTTAATTGAGTTTGGTTGAAAAAGACACATACAAAACCATTGAAACGTCAACCGAAGCCATTCTGTTTAAAGAAAAGAATAGCAAGTTTATTGGTTACGCCTACCCCGTTTTAAATGAAGACGAGGTAAAACTTCATATCGAAACATTAAAAAAGGAACATCATGCCGCAAGACATTGGTGCTACGCCTACCAACTAGGAACCGAAAACATATCATATCGTGCCAACGACGATGGTGAGCCCAATAATTCTGCGGGCATGCCTATTTACGGACAAATACAATCATTTGAAGTTACCAATATATTAATTGTAGTCGTTCGTTATTTTGGTGGTATAAAATTAGGTGTGGGTGGTCTAATAAGCGCTTATAAAACCACCGCACAATTAACACTTGAAGCATCTAAAATTGTTAAAAAAACGATTAATGTTAATTATCTAATCTCTTTCGATTATAAAAACATGAATACTGTGATGCGAATTATTAAGGAGAAAAACTTAAACATCACTAATCAAAAATTAGAATTAGATTGTCAAATTACAATTGCTGTTCGAAAAAAAGAGGCAGCGTCTGTTTTTGAAATTTTTAATCATCTTTTTGAAATATCCATACAAGAAATTTAGATTACTTCTTAATAGCATCTAAAATATATTGAGGGGCCTTTATGGGTCTGTTGGTTTTCATATCTATAAACACTAAGGTAGTACTAGCAACTGTTAAAACATCTCCCTTTTCATTGCTGATTTCATACTCAAATTCTATCTTAGCAGTAGGTGTTTTTTTTAGTTGAGTTTTTACATTAATTACATCGTCATAAACTGCTGATTTTTTATAGTTTATACTTAAAGAAACTACGGGAAGCATCACCCCGTTTTCTTCCATACTTTTATAAGAAATCCCTAATTTTCGAAGCCACTCAATTCGCCCCATTTCAAGATATAATGCGTAGTTTCCGTGATATACCACGCCCATTTGGTCGGTTTCGCCATATCTCACTCTTATTTGTATTTCGTCGATTTTCATAAGGTTTATTAAATATTTTTTTGTAGCTTCGGCAAGAGGTTAAACATGGTGAAAAAATTCTGAATATTCAATACTAAATCATTTTTTTTTTAAGAATTTTGTTCACATATTTGCCAAACCAAAAAGGGGGTTAATATTATTAATTTTCTTTCACAAACCTTACGAACAAAAAACCTGAATAATAAAA